>CAVFDO010000067.1:0-12583 GCA_963621095.1 bacterium | reverse complement strand
GGCTGGGATAGAGAGATTCGAACTCCCGAATGACTGGTTCAGAGCCAGTTGCCTTACCGCTTGGCTATATCCCAACAAGCAAATAGTATTTTATCATAGTCAAATTTTTATGCAAGAAAATTATAAAAAAGATTATAATCATTTAGAAACGGAGCGAAACATATGAATCAAGAAGAATTAGAATTATTAAAACAATCAGTTACATTACAGAAGAAAACATTACATACACAACAAATCATCCTAGGTGTATTTGTAGTAGTTGTTGTATGTTTAGTTGGAGCTTGTATTGTAATATTACCAAAAATGATGAATCTGTTAAAAACATTAGAAGATGTATTAAATAATATTCAACCAACGATTGAAGGTTTGAATAACTTTGATTATTCCACTTTAAATCAAACAATGTCAGAGTTAAAAGACGCAATTAGTTCATTAAACAATGTATTAAATATCTTTCATTAATCTTTTGTTGTGAAAAAATGTATAAAGTCATACAATGTGTATGAGGTTAGTGCATGGCGGAAAGAAGAGATGTAATTAAAAATAAAAAAGCAATCCTACAGGGATATATTGATATGACGAGTAAAAAAATCATTGATAAGATCACTGTTAGTGATGTCATCAAACAAGCAAATGTTTCTCGTGCAACTTTCTATGCACATTATAAAGATATCAACGCTTTAAAAGAACAATTTGAAACAGATTTTATGCAGATGATGATGCATCTCAATGAAGAATCTATTTCCAAGTTATTTCAACAACCAAATCAATCCGTATATAACATTTTTTGTACATTCGATAAAAATAAGAAAATGATTCGTGCATTAAGTGGTAATGGTAGTTCTGAATCATTTTTTTTGATGTTTAAAGAAGCTCTGAAAGAAGAAATTCAAAAAATCATGAATCGTAAAGATAAAAAAGGTGAAAGTATTGTTGCTTTTACGATTGCGAGTATCTTAACGGATAATTGTAGAGACATTGTTCTAACTAAGACAAAAGTTGTATCACTAGAAGAACGTGCTACGATTATTTCAAAATTCATTCCAAAAAAATAAGGATTTTGACTTCCTTTTGTGAATAGTATAAAAGGAGGTCTTTTTTATGTCTTTGATTGAACAATTACCAACTTATGAAAAACCTAGAGAAAAAGCATTACAATTTGGAATCGAATCTTTAAGCAATACCGAGTTATTAGCTTTATTGATTCGACATGGAACTAAAAATCATTCTGCATTAGAAATCGCAAAAGAGCTATTAGAAAAAAGTGGAGGAATTGGAAGATTATCTTCATCTTCTTTAAATGAATTAATGAATGTGAAAGGAATATCACAAGTGAAAGCTATTGAGCTACAAGCAGTTTTTACATTGTTAAAGAGAATATGTTTTGAAAGGATAGAAGAAAAAGATGTTATTCGTTCTCAGAATGCATTTGTTCATTGGCTGAAAGTGAAAATAGGATTTGAACGAGTTGAGAATTTTATGGTTGTTTTTTTAGATAACGCAAATCACATTATTCATTATAAAATCTTATGTAAAGGAACTGTAAATTACGCAACAGTTTATCCAAGAGAAATCATGAAAGAAGCTTTGATGACAGATGCTGTGTCTTTGATTCTTGTACATAATCATCCTTCTCAAAACTACAAACCATCTCCACAAGATATCACTCTTACAAAAAGGATTTTTGAAGTTGGACAGATGATTGATGTGAAAGTTTTAGATCACTTGATTGTTACAGGTCAAAATTGTTATTCGATTCTTTTTGAAAAAACAATTTGTTGATATGGAGAGTGTCTAGGAAAAATGCTAAAATGGTAGTTATGAAATTAATAGATAAAGTTGAAGATAAATTAAATCGTGATGTTTCAATCCGCGCATTAGTTAAAACAGTTTTGATACTATTAGTTATATTGTTGTTTTTAGAAACAGGAAGCTTTTGGAAATGGATTTTTCACACTGTTTGGAATATTTTGTGTCCATTTGTTCTTGGATTTGTGATTGCTTATATTTTAAGAGCACCAATTTCTTTAGGAGAAAAGTATCATATCAAAAGAGGAATCATGATTGCGATATGCTATGTTTGCATTACATTATTTGCGATATGGTTGATTAGTTCTATTGTTCCTATGATCTTATCTAGAACAGGTGATTTTATTAATTCTATGATCAATGGTGTAAATTGGTTGACACAGAAATATGCTGAGTTTTCAAATAATTCTACAGATAATGAATGGTTGATTTCTATTGTTCAAGAAGCAACAAAATCTTTGAAAAATATTTCTTCTTTGATACCTCAAGTAGGAAATACGATTCCACAATTATTAACGAATGCGATTGGTACGACTACAACAGGAATGTTCGCTATCATTATTTCTATTTTTATGTCCATTGAATGGGAAAAGATTCGTAATGAAATTTTAAGAATTGCTAGAAGAATCTCTAAAATGTGCTTTGAATGTACATTAGAAATGAATGAAGAAGTATCTAGTTATATTCGCTCTTTGTTAATTTTAATGATTATTAAATTTGTGGAATATTCTTTAGTTTATCTATTGATTGGTCATGAAGATTGGCTGATATTAGCTTTAATGACAAGTATTTCATTATTGATTCCTTATATTGGTCCAACAATTGTGAACTGTATTGCGATATTAACAGCTTTATCTTTACCGGTAGGACGTGTAGTAATTTTAATCATCTTGATTGTTGTTTTATCACAAGTTGATGAATATGTTATCGCTCCACTTGTCCATTCTCACAATACTTCTGTTACTCCAATGTGGGCACTATTCTCTATTTTTACGTTTAGTACGTTATTTGGAATTGTTGGATTAATTGTTGCGATTCCAGCGTTTTTATCTTTACGTGTGATTTATTTACAATATAGAAAACTAGATGGAGCAGAGGATAAGGTATGAAAAAAATCTTTTTGCGTTTTATTGTTTTCAGTTTATTATGTTGTACGCTTTTTGGATGTACCAATCGACGTACAAAGATTTTGTATACGGTGTATCCTTTAGGTTATATCATTGATCGATTAGTTGGAAACCAACAACAATATCAATCCATTCAAGCTGATAATACAATCATTCAAAAAGCTACAATTGTAGATGATTATGAAAATGTATTAGATACAGGAAAAGTTTTATTTCATATTGGTGATTTAGAACCATATTACGTGTCTCATTCTATGAATATTAAAAATAATGGAATCTTAGATATAGATCTTTCCAGTGATAATGCTGTATATGCATTTCAAAGATATACAAAACAACAAAATGAAGATGGAACGTATGTGTATGTGACATCGCCATATTATGAAGGCAACGCATTTAATACAATTGATACGTATGAAAAGGATCTTTGTTTATGGTTGGATCCAATTACAATGTTATCCGTTGCCAAAGACATCAAAGATTATTTGGTTAAAGAAGATTCCATTCATGCGGGAAGCATTGAATCTAACTTTGAAGAATTAGAAGAAGATTTAATCAATATTGATGCACAATATCAGAATTTAGCGAATACAATCGAAAAGAATCAAGAAAAGATTCGCTTTGTATCCATGTCTAGTTGTTTTGGATCATGGCAAAAAGCTTATGGATTTGAAATCTATCCAGTTGTATTAAGTAGATATGGTTCTCTTCCTGATGAAGAACAATTAGAAATCATCGAAAAGAGAATTCTAGAAGATGATGTGCATTATATTGCGTATGAATCAAATATGAGTGAAGATATGATTGCTTTGTATGAAAAAATCAAAGAAGATTGTAATTTATCAAGAATCGATTTAAGTAATTTGTCTTCTTTATCAGATGAAGAAGCAAGTGCAGGAAAAGATTATATTTCTATTTCTTATCAAAACTTACAAGCTTTAGAATCAATCATAGAAACAAGTGATAACGAGTAAGGCAAGCAATTGCCTTATTTATTAGGAGGGCATATGAAGAAACTATTATTAACAGATGGAAACTCAATGTTATTTAGAGCGTATTACGCGACTGCTTATGGTGGAGCTAGAATGACTACTAGTACTGGTATTCCAACAAATGCGGTATTTGGATTTGCTAGTATGAT
Organism: bacterium; assembly: GCA_963621095.1. Lineage (GTDB taxonomy): Bacteria > Bacillota_I > Bacilli_A > Erysipelotrichales > Erysipelotrichaceae > Bulleidia. The sequence goes on along the minus strand of CAVFDO010000067.1, from coordinate 8,506 downwards.
GCAAAAAGCAATTGATATGATTCAACCTGATGCAATATTAGTTGCCTTTGATGCAGGAAAACATACATTCCGACATGATTTATATGCAGATTATAAAGGTGGTAGAAAACCAACACCAGAAGATCTTGTTCCTCAATTTCAACTTGTACGTGAATATTGTGATGCATATCATATCAAATGGATTGAAATGGAAAATATTGAGGCAGATGATCTGATTGGTACAGCTTCTAAAACCTTTACGGATACAGAAACAACAATTTTAACAAGTGATCATGATTTACTACAACTTATTGATGATACGACTTCTGTATTGTTGATGAAAAAAGGTATCACAGACATGGATGTCATGACACCTAGTAAGATCCAAGAAACAATGGGAATTGATCCAATTCAAATCATTGATCTAAAAGGACTGATGGGAGATAGTTCAGATAATTATCCAGGTATTCAAGGTGTAGGTGAAAAAACCGCAATCAAGTTAATCAACCAATATGGTTCTTTAGAAGGCGTTTTAGAACATGAAACAGAAATCAAAGGTGCTTTAGGTAAGAAAGTTATTGCTGGTCATGATAACGCATTGTTATCAAAAAAATTAGCTACAATTAAAACAGATGTAGAATTACCATTTACATTTGATGAGTTATTATTCAATCCTGATTATTCAATTTTAATTTCTTATTTAAAATCATTAGATATGAATAAGATGGCTTCAAGATATGAAGGAATGTCTAGCTCTACACCTGTTGTAAAAGAAGAAATAAAAGAAGTATCTTTTGAAAGAGTAACAAAGATTCCATCTTCTTTTCTCTCAAAAGATTCCTTTATTTTCTTAGATGAAAATCAAGCGAATTTTATGCAAGGAGAAATCTATGGATTTTCCTTATGTAGTGATACAGAAACGTATTATATTTCTTTAGAAGATGCAAAGAAGGATACAGAATTATTAGATTACTTCAAACAAGAAACACCATATAAATGTGGATATGATATTAAAAGGAATATGCATCTATTAGAAAAGGAATCTATTTCTATTCAGTTTCATGATGATACGATGATTCTTGCTTCACTTTGTGATTCAACCTTAACATCAACAGAAAAGATTTTTGATGCTTTTGGATTATCTACAACGATTTCATTTGAAGATATTTATGGAAAAAGTAATAAACCTGTATTATTTGTTGATGAAGACAATCAAACTAAGTATGCATGTGAATCTGTGCAAAACATTCAAAAATTATATGAATCCACAATTTTAAAACTTAAAGAATATGGAATGGAAAAATTATATCGAGACATTGAAATGCCATTAACTGATATTCTATATCACATGGAAAAAGAAGGAATTTCAGTAGATATCAATGTTCTAAATGATATAGCGAATGATACATATGCACGTATTCAAAAAGAAACTGAAGAAATTTATCATATCGCAAATAAAGAATTCAATATCAATTCTCCAAAGCAATTGAGTGAAGTATTATATGATGATTTAGGTTTACCAAGTGGAAAGAAAAGAACAACAAGTGCTGATAAGTTGGAAAGTTTAGCTGGCTTACATCCAATCATTGATCATATTTTGACATATCGCAAATTATCTAAAATCTATTCTACATATGCAGAAGGATTAAAGAAATATATTCAAAAGGATGGTAAGATTCATACAATCTATAATCAATGTGCAACCCAAACTGGAAGATTATCTTCTTCTGAACCAAACTTACAAAATATTTCTGTTAGAGATGAAGAAGGTAAACAAATTCGAAAAGCATTTAAACCAGAAAAGAATTGTTTGATGATGAGTTGCGATTATCATCAAATTGAGTTAAGAATGTTAGCACATATGGCAAATGAAAAGAGTTTAATTGATGCGTTTAATCAAGGAGTTGATGCTCATACAAAAACAGCAATGGATATTTTTGATGTATCAAAAGATGAAGTAACTTCAGAAATGCGTCGTAAGGCAAAAACAGTCAACTTTGGTGTTGTATATGGAATCAGTGAATTTGGTTTAGCGAAACAAATGGATGTATCTCGTTTTGAAGCAAGAGATTTCATTGATCGTTATTATGAAAAATTTCCTGGAATCAAAACATATATGAATTCGATTGTGAAAGAATGTGAAGAAAAGGGATATGTAACAACATTATGTGGAAGACGTAGAGAAATTCCTGAAATTCATAGTTCGCAACATACGATTCGTGAATTTGGAAAAAGAGCAGCGATGAACGCACCTATCCAAGGCTCTGCAGCAGATCTTATTAAAATTGCGATGATTCGCATTGATCAAATGATGCAGGATAAAAAAGTTCAAAGTAAAATGATTCTACAAGTCCATGATGAATTGATTTTTAATGTTGTTGAAGGAGAAGAGAATCTCATGAAAGAAATCATTGAAGATGGTATGAATCATGCGATGGAATTAAAAGTTCCACTCACAAGTGAATGTGCAGTTGGAAAAGATTGGTATGAAGCAAAGTGAAAGGAGAAGATGATGAAGATTGGAATTACAGGTACAATTGCCTCTGGGAAAACAAGCGTATCGATTCTATTCCGTAGAATGGGATTTTGTGTGTTTAACGCAGATCAATACGCAAAGATGACAACACATGCATCGAATCCTTGTTTCAAACAATTAATAACAATTCTTTCGGAAGAAGTATTAGACGATAGTGGAGATATTAACCGTCAAAAAATGGCGGATATAATATTTCATGATGAAGAAAAAAGAAAACAAGTCAATGCCATTGTACATCCTTATGTGATAGAAGGTATGCAAAGATTTTTTGAAAATCACAAAGATCAAAAAATTATTTTTGCGGAAATTCCTTTATTATTTGAAGCAAATATGAAAGAATATTTCGACAAGATACTTGTTGTTTCTTGTTCAAAAGAAACTGCTATCAAACGTATGAAAGAAGATCGAAATTATAGTGAAGAACAAGCATTAGCTAGATATTCTTCACAATTCGATCCTGAATATCAAATGCAGAATGCAGATGATGTAATTATGAATGATAGTGATTTAAAAGAATTAGGTAGCAAAGTGAATCAATATATAGCTGGACTCAGAAAGGAAATGAGACATCGTAATGGAGCTTAAGATGAAAGATACATATCGCATCTATACAACAAAAGACTTATCAACCTCTGATATGGATGTTTTAATGACGCTTTATCAACCATTGATAGGTGGAGATGCGGTACTTGTCTATCTTACGTTATATGCGGAAAGTCGAAATACACATGTAGGAATGCGTCATGCGCGTTTAATGAATCTTATGAACTCTATTCAAATAGATACATTTGAACACGCTAGAATGAAATTAGAAGAATACATGCTTTTAAGAACATTTGTGAAAGAATCTGATCGTTTTAATACATATTTATATATGTTACATACACCATTGTCTGCGAGCGATTTCTTATCATCTAGTTTATATGTTAATCGGTATATTCGTGTAGCACAAAAGAAAACATATGATGAAACAATAAGTAAATATGGTTCTATAGCGTTAAATACCGGTGGTTATCAAGAAATTACTGTACAAGTCAAAAATATGAAAGAAGAAGATTTTGATTATAATGTTGTTTATACAACTGTTAAACCAAAATTTAAATTTCAAGACGAAGATGATACTATTCATTTTGATTATGAACACTTTTTTACAATCGCAAAAACAAGTGTTTTTCCTACAGAATTAAGAACACCAGAGCATTTAGCTACAATTGGTAGATTTGCGACTTTATTTGGATTAGATGCAGATCAAATGTTAATCAATGTTTCTAAATCAATCTATTTAGAATCAATGACATTTGATGAAAAACGTTTATTAGAACTTTGTGAGCATAGTAAACCAAGTATCACAATATCTAAAGATCCATATGATTTACCGCCAGCATCTTTCTTACAAAGTAAACAAAATGGTGCAGAACTAACACACAATGATAAAAAGATACTAGAACGTTTATCATTAGAAATGCATTTTTCACCAGTCGTTATCAATATTATGATTGAATATATCTTAAAAGAGTCTGATAATCGCTTAGTAAATAAGTTTGTTGATATGGTTGCGGGTGAATGGGCGAGAGATGGTGTTTCCACAAAAGAAGAAGCACTTGCGGAAACAAAGAAAGTCTTAAAAAAGAAAAACATTTATCAAAATCATGTCAAAGTTGAAATGCCTGAATATATGAAACAACAAAAAGAAGGCACTTTAAAAACTACACCAGCATCAAAAGAAGATTTAGAAAAATTGAGAATATTACAAGAAAAATTAGGAGGTGAATAATATGGAAAAAGCAGTCTTTCATGATGTTCGTACAGAACAACAACTACATGAAGTAGAACAATTATCTGCCTCTTTAAAACAAGATCAAACATTGTTAGAGCTAATGGGAAAATACCATATTCCATTAGAACATTTAGATACACATCCATATAAAGTTTTATCATGGTATAAAGAAGTTATAAATTGTTTACAATGCAAAGGACTAGTACATTGTAAACAAAAAGAAACAGGTTATTTAAATCAATTAGTAGATGATGGATTTTTACATGTTGAAAAATATGCATGTAAGTATATGCGTGAAAAGATTCAGGCACGTAAACATTTAGATAATTTTCTAGTGAACGATATGCCGGATAAATTTGTTGAAGTATTAAAAATTAATCAAAATATAGAACTTGATAAAAGCTATGTAAATGCAGCTACAGCATGTACTGAAGCTTACAGTAAGAATGAAGGAATTTATCTATATGGAACATTAGGTGCTGGAAAAACATATATTAGTTCCTGTTTCTGCAATAATTACGCTAAACAAGGAAAAAAAGTAGCTTTTATTCATTATCCAACATTTATTCAAAGAATGAATTCTAGAATTCAGTTTAAAGAATATGAGGCAGAACTAGATAAATTAAAATATGCTTACTTTCTAGTAATTGATGAAATTGGTGGAGAAACCGTAACGGAATGGAATCGAGATTCTATTTTATTACCACTATTAAACGCAAGATATGAAAAAGGATTACCTACATGGTTTACAAGTAATGAAGATCTTGATTCTTTAGAAACACATTTCCGTTTCAATAACAAATCAAAAGAAGAAGAAGTCAAAGCATTACGTATCATGGATCGTATCAAGGCAATGGCAAAACCAGTTGAATTAGCTTCAGAGAATCGAAGAGTGTATCGTTAATTGATACATTCTTTTCTTTTTGAAATGTGAAATTTAAGTTAAAAATAAGTTTTAAAAAGCAAAATTATGTAACCGATTTCAGAATATCGAAAAATTGTAAGCGTTTAACAAATAATTTCAAGAAAATTGTGAAATATTTATCTTTTTTTTTGAATTTCGCAATGCTATTATAATCGAGGTATTCAAAAGGAAAGGGTACATATATGGTAAGAAAAATTGGAGTTCTTACATCTGGTGGTGATGCACCTGGGATGAACGCAGCAATTCGTTCTGTTACAAGAATTGCATTGAATAATGGAATTGAAGTTGTAGGTGTTTATAACGGATATAGAGGCCTATTAGAAAGTAACTTTGTATCTCTAACAAGAACAGATGTGTCAGACATTCTTGATCGCGGTGGAACTAAATTAGGTACAGCTAGATTGCCTGAGTTTAAAGAAGCTGAAATTCAAGATCAGTGTATTAAGAACTTGAATCGTGAAGGAATTGAAGCTTTAGTTGTTGTTGGAGGAGATGGCTCATATAGAGGAGCATTATCTCTAACAAAAAAAGGAATCAATTGTATAGGTTTACCTGGAACAATTGATAATGATATTCCTGGAACGGATTTTACTATAGGATTCGATACTGCATTGAATACGTGTATAGAAAACGTCGATAAATTAAGAGATACTTCTTCTAGTCATCATCGTTGTTCTATCGTAGAAGTTATGGGTAACCATTGCGGAGATTTAGCTTTATATACCGCAATATCCTGTGGTGCTGAAATGGTCATTACACCAGAAACTGGATACGATGAATTAGAGGTGATTGAAAATCTTAGATATTTATCTGATGCGGCAAAAAAGAACCACGCAATCGTAATCATTTCTGAAAAGATTACGGATACAGATGCTTTGGCTAAGAAAGTTTCTTTATCAACAAACTTCTCTGGTCGAGCAACTGTACTTGGACATATCCAACGTGGTGGTTCTCCAACCCCAACAGATCGTATGCTTGCATCTCGTATGGGAGAAAAAGCAGTAGATTTATTGATGGAAGGAATTGGAGGACATTGTGTAGGTATCATTGATAATGAAATCACATCAATGCCTATCCAAGAAGCATTAGAAAGACCTAAGAAGAGTAGAAAGCAGTTATATCGTTTATTTGATCGTTTAGTATAAAAAGGGGAATTATGAAACATTTATTTAAGAAAACAAAAGTCGTTTGTACAATTGGTCCTGCATCTGAAAATGTAAAGACATTAACAGAACTTGCTCATGCAGGTATGAACATTGCACGTTTAAACTTCTCTCATGGAACTCATGATGAGCATTTAGCTAGAATTAAGATGGTTCGTCAAGTATCTGAACAAACAGGTATTAACTTAGGCGTAGCTTTAGATACAAAAGGTCCTGAAATTCGTTTAGGTAATTTTGTAAATGGTTCTGAAGACTATGAAATTGGTGATATCGTTTATATCGAAAAAGAAGAATGTGAAGGAACAAAAGAAAAATTCTACATTCAAGTTCCTGAATTATTTGATGATTTAAAAGAAGGAAATGAAATCTTAATCAACGACGGTAAGATGAGATTGACAGTTCTTTCTAACAGTGGAACTGAACTAAAATGTAGAGTAGAAGTTGCTGGTCCTATTAGTTCTCATAAAGGATGCAACGTTCCAGGTGTTAAATTATCTATGCCATTCCTTTCTGAAAAGGATGAGGCTGATATCCGTTTTGGATGTCAAAATGATGTAGACTTTATCTTCGCTTCATTTACACGTCGTGCTTCTGATGTTAATGCAATCAGAAAGATTTGTATTGAAGAAGGTAAACCACGTATTAACATCATCGCAAAGATTGAAAACCAAGAAGGTTATGACAATATTGATTCTATTCTAGAAGCTGCTGATGGTGTCATGGTTGCTCGTGGTGACTTAGGTGTAGAAATTCCTACAATGTTAGTACCTGTATATCAAAAGCATATCATTCGTCAAGCAAATATCGTTGGTAAGCCAGTTATTACTGCTACACATATGCTTGATTCTATGACACACAACCCAAGATGTACTAGAGCTGAAGCATCTGACGTATGCAACGCTGTATTAGATGGTTCTGATGGTGTTATGTTATCTGCTGAAAGTGCTGCAGGTGATTATCCAGTAGATGCTTGTGAAACTATGAGTGAAATTGCTGAAGAAGCTGAAAAGATCCTTCCTTACAGAGAAAGATTAGATTGGTTGAAGACAACAAGCAATAAAACAGTACAAGATGCAGTTTCTATTGCAATCTCTGATGCTACATTAACATTAGATAATATTGGAGCTATCGTTGCATTTACACAGGGTGGAACAACAGCTCGTCGTATTTCTAAGTTTAGACCAAATGTACCAATTATTGCGGTTACATTCACAAAGGATACACAACATAAACTAGAATCTTATTGGGGTGTTATTCCAGTTGTTTCTGATGTACAAAATACATTAACAAACGATGATGATCTTGCTTCATTATTCGCTAAGGATTTCGGTGTAAAACCTGGTCAATTGATTATCATTTCTGCAGGATATCCAACAGGTGAAGGTTCTGCAAATATGATGAAAATCGTAGAAGTTAAATAATTCCTGAATTATATGAATACTCTTAGATGTGTTATCATTTAAGAGTATTTTTTTTGAGGTGTTGTATGAAAATAACGTATTATGGTCATTCTTGTTTCTTAGTAGAAAGCCAAAATCATTCTATCCTTTTTGATCCATATGAAGATGGTTCTGTTCCTGGATTAAAACTTCCTAATAATCTATCTGTTGATCAAGTTTATTGTTCTCATGAACATGCAGATCATAGTGCAGCGCACCTTGTTAGAAGTGTGTGTAAAGATCCTTGGAATACACAATTCATCCAAATACCACATGATCATCATAATGGAACAAAACGAGGATTTTCTAATATCACAATTGTTACTGTAGAAGGATTGAAAGTTGTACATTTAGGTGATCTTGGAAGATTACCTACTAATGAAGAATATGAAGTGTTAAAAGATGCTTCTGTATTAATGATTCCTGTTGGTGGTTATTATACAATTGATTCTTCAGAAGCAAATGAAATCATTCAAACAATCAAACCTTCATTAACGATTCTCATGCATTATAGAAATCATGATATTGGCTATGACGTATTAGAAGATATTCAAGAGATTCATATTTCTAATGTAAAAAGATATCATACTTCTACAATAGAAGTTACAGATGAACAATTAAAAGAAATTATTACTTTAGAACCAAAACAAAAATAAGAACATTCAAATGAATGCTCTTATTTTTTTC
>CAVFDO010000066.1:0-12798 GCA_963621095.1 bacterium | reverse complement strand
GAAAAAATTCAAAATCTCTAAATTTTTTTTATTCAACTGTGACAGATTTAGCTAAGTTACGAGGCTTATCTACATTCAGACCCTTCGCAACAGACAAATAGTACCCTAACAATTGTAAAGGAACAATTGCTAATGTTGTTGTGAAATAAGGATTTGTTTGTGGAATGTAAACTGTAAAATCTGCTGTATCTTCTATTGAGTAATTTCCATAAGAAGTAATTCCCATGAGATATGCACCTCTTGATTTTACTTCAACCATATTACTTCTTGTTTTCTCAAATAATGTTTTATCAGTACATACTCCAATAACTAATGTTCCCTCTTCAATCAAAGAGATTGGTCCATGTTTAATTTCACCTGCAGCATATGCTTCTGAATGAACATAAGATATTTCCTTCATTTTTAATGAGCCTTCAAGTGAAACTGCATAATCAATTCCTCTTCCAATGAAATACATATCTTGTGCATTGGCATATTTACTTGCGAACCATTGAATTCTTTCTTTATCAGATAATACAGATTCCATTTTCTTTGGTAATGTTTGCATTTCTTCAATTAGAGTATCATATTCATCTTGTTGAATTGTTCCTCTATATTTACCTAATTGAATTGCTAGAGCGTATATCGCGATTAATTGTGCACTATATGCTTTTGTTGTCGCTACTGCGATTTCTGGCCCTGCTAATGTATAAAATACATAATCTGCTTCACGTGCGATAGAAGATCCTACTACATTAACGATTCCTAAAGTTTCAATACCTTTTGATTTAGCTAATCGCAAGGCGGCTAATGAATCGGCTGTTTCACCTGATTGGGATATTACAATCACCAAATCATTTTTATTTAAAATTGGATTTCTATATCTAAATTCAGATGCTAATTCTACACGTACTGGAATTCTAGCAGCTGATTCTATTACATATTGTCCTACCATTCCAACATGATATGCAGATCCACACGCAACAATGATAATATTTTGAATGTTTTTTGCGGTTGTTTCATCAATACCAACTTCTGTTAAATCAATTTTTCCATTTTTAATGACAGAGTTTAATGTATCACTAATAGCTTTTGGTTGTTCATGAATTTCCTTGATCATGAAATGCTCATAACCATTCTTTTCTGCAGCTTCAGCATCCCAAGTAACTTGTTTTGGTTCAATTGTGATTTCTTCTTGGTCTAAATTAAAGAATCGAACTGTTCCTTTTCCTAATTCAGCGACTTGTTCATTACCAATATAATAAACGTTCTTTGTATATTCGATTATTGGAGTCACATCAGAAGCTAAATACGTCGCTCCAGCCTCTACACCAATGACCATAGGAGAATCTTTTCTTGCGGCATAAATTTGTTCAGGATAATCTTTAAACATAACCGCCAAAGCATAAGATCCTCTAATTCTTTGCATTGCATGGGTTACAGAATATAAAGGCCCTTGATGATATTTCTTTTCATAATAATCAATTAACTTAACCGCAACTTCTGTATCTGTTTGTGAATAAAAAGAATAACCATGTCTTACAAGCTTATCTTTTAATTCTTGATAGTTCTCAATAATACCATTATGAACCGCAATGACATTGTGATCATCACTACAATGAGGATGTGCGTTATTTTCACTTGGTTCTCCATGTGTTGCCCATCTTGTATGGCCTATACCAACTGTACCTTTTAATGCCTTTCCATCATCTGTTTTCTCAGCTAAAGCTTTTAATCTGCCTTTTGCCTTAACAATTTCTGTATCTGAACTACCATTTCTAACTGATAATCCAGCAGAATCATATCCTCTATATTCAAGCTTTTCTAATCCTTTTAATAAAATAGGAGCTGCTTGTTTATTTCCGTTGTATCCTACAATCCCACACATAATAAAATCTCCTTCACCATTATGGATTATATAACAAATTAAATAACATGAAAACCTTACAAGACTTGCGTAAAATTATACTTAAAAGGGGTATTCCAACTTTATCACTATACTATATTTAAAAATTTTATTTAAGTCTTTTCTTTAACGTATCTATTCAATATGATTTGGTTAGAAAAGGAGAAATTCATTATGATGAGAAAAATCAAAATATTTACAATAGCTTCATTTTTAACTTTAAGTTTTCTTCTTATCGGTTGCGCTAGTCCTTCTACTGATTCTGCAAGCCAAAATGCTGTCGAACCATCAAATGAAAATAATCATTATGAATATAGAATTATTGAAGATCCATCAACTGGAATATTAACTGTATTCTATGAGAAAGATGGAAATCTATATTATAAGCAAATAACAGAAGCTCACTATTCAGGAGATAATATAACTTTAGACAATAGTGGGTGGACACAAATGGAACCACCAACAGGGTTTTAAAGAATTACTCCAACTAAAAAGCATTTCAGTTAGAGTATTCTTGCATAAATAATAAAATAGCTTCATCTAATTTCATAAAACAAAAGGATGACTACATGACTGTTATGTCACATAGTCATCTTTTTTCATTTATTTAAACCTCATGTGATTGTACTTAAACTAAAAAAACTCCTATGAAATCAATCATAAGAGTCTTTGTTTTATTATTCTTCAGAAGTTGTATTTGAATCTTCTCTATCGTTATTTACATTAACAACATCTTCTGGAAGAGTAGGTTCTGCTTCAGCTTCGAATTTCGCATTTCTTTCATGACGTGCTTCAATCATTCTCTGAGCTAAATCATTGATTTTTCTAGATGTTTCTCTATCAAAATCTCTACCTGTTCCAGCAGGGATGAGCTTACCAATTAATACGTTTTCTTTCAAACCTTCTAAGTGGTCAACTTTACCTTTAATTGCTGCTTCAGTTAATACTCTAGTTGTTTCCTGGAAGGAAGCTGCTGATAAGAAGGAGTCAGTTTCAACTGCAGATTTGGAGATACCAAGCATAATTGGTCCGAATTTTGCAGGAGCTTTACCTTCATCGAGTAAATCTTCATTAATTGCATTCATGTTATGTAATGATAAAGTTTGTCCTGCAGATAACCCTGAATCACCAGGTTCAATTACAATGACTTTCTTCATCATTTGTCTGATCATAACTTCCAAGTGCTTATCAGAAATATCGATAGACTGAGAAGCATAAACCTTACGAACTTCTTTCAAGATATATTCTTGAACTGCAGATACACCTGCAACTTCAAGTAATTCCTTAGGAGCAATCTGACCTTCTGTTAGTTTTTCACCAGCATGAACAGTTGTACCAACTTTCATCCAAGGACGAATAATCTGTGTGAGGTCGCACTTGTGTTCGATGGACTCAGTTGCATTAGCGACTGTAACGATACGTCCTGTATTGTTATCATTGTCTCTAATATCAACGATTTCACCATCAATCTTTGAAATAACAGCAACACCCTTTGGTGTACGAGCTTCGAACAATTCTTCTACACGAGGAAGACCCTGTGTAATATCACCACCGGCAGTAGCTACACCACCAGAGTGGAAAGATCTCATTGTAAGCTGTGTACCAGGTTCACCAATTGCTTGGGCAGCCATAATACCAATAGCTTCGCCTTCTTCTACTAGATTACCTGTAGCCATGTTTCTACCATAACATTTACGGCAGATGCCACTTTCAGCTTCACAAGTAAATACGTTTCTGATCATAACTTGCGCATGTGTTGCAGCAATTGTAGCAGCCATGTCATCTGTAATGTATGTATCTGCTTCACAAATTACTTCACCACTATTAGGATCTACAACATCACTTGCTGTGTAATATCCTGCAATACGATCTTTCATAGATTCAATGATAGAACCGTTCTTGTTATCGTAAAGAGCACCATATGTATCTTCCTTAACGTTACCAAGTTGATCCGTATAAGCTTTAGAACCATCAACCAAATAGCCCTTTTCAGTTCCACAATCATCTTCTGTAATAACAACTTCTTGTGCTACATCAACAAGACGTCTTGTTAAGTAACCAGATTCAGCTGTCTTTAACGCAGTATCAGTTAGACCTTTACGAACACCATGAGATGACATAAAGAATTCAGCAACTGTCATACCTTCACGGAATGAAGAGTAAATTGGGACTTCGATAATACTTGGTTGGTAACCCTTAGTCTTTGACTGAATAGGACGTGCCATAAGACCTCTCATACCAGCAAGCTGAGTAAAGTGGTTCTTATTACCACGGGCACCGGATACAGCCATCATGTTGATAGGTGACATTCTTGGTAAAGAATTCATCAAAGAGTCGCCGACTTGTTCCTTAACATCGTTCCAAACAACTTGGAATTGTGTTTCCCATTCTTGAGGAGTCAAAAGACCTCTATCTCTTAAATGGTTCAATACATCGGCTTTCTTTCTACCTTCTGCTACCATCTCATCTTTATGAGGCGCAACAGAAATATCAGACAAGGCAACAGTCATACCAGCAATCATAGAATACTGATAACCTAGATCCTTCAATGCGTCCAATACATCAGATGTTCTTGGAGTATCTGAGTTAACAAAACCATTACCATTCTTATATTTTGCGAAGATAGCCGCAATTAAATTACCAAGATCCTTCTTCTTGAATTCACTATGTAATTTTCTAGAAGCAATTTCTTTCTTAATATCTGTTCCCATTGGCACAAAATCTTCATCAGGTGTTCTTCTTAGATTTTCACCTGTTGCTTCATTGACATAAGGGAAATCAGCAGGCATAGCATCATTGAAAATAATTTTACCAACTGTTGTTAATAAATACTTTTCATTTTGTTCATCTGTAAAACATGTCTTACCAACACATTTTGCAGGTAACGCAATTCTTGTATGTAAATGAACAACACCTGTTTGGTATGCCATTAATACTTCATTTCTATCCTTGAAGACATGACCTTCATTGTCACCATATCTTCTCCATCTTTCTGCTTCAACAGGTTCATTTAACTTGTCTAAAGCATCAGCCTTTTGATAGAACTCATCTTGTGTTTCTTCCATATTCAAATAGAAGTTACCAAGTACTAAGTCCTGTCCAGGAGTAACGATAGGTTGTCCATCCTTAGGACCAAGGATATTATTAGCACCAAGCATTAAAACTTCAGTTTCAGCTCTAGCCATTTCCCCTAAAGGAAGATGCACAGCCATCTGGTCACCATCGAAGTCCGCGTTAAATGCAGGACATACTAATGGATGTACACGAATAGCTCTACCTTCTACTAACTTAGGGAAGAAAGCTTGGATACCTAATCTATGCAATGTAGGCGCACGGTTTAAGAAGACTGGATGTCCATCAATAACTTGTTCTACACAATCCCAAACTCTAGGATCTTGACGAGCAATTAATTTTTCAGCTGTCTTTGAGTTTGTTGCGATATGTTGATTTACAAGTTCGTTGATAACGAAAGGTTTATAAAGCTGAATAGCCATTTCCTTTGGTAATCCACATTCACTCATCTTTAACTTAGGTCCAATTGCGATAACTGAACGTCCTGAGAAGTCAACACGCTTACCTAATAAGTTTTGTCTGAAACGACCTTGTTTACCTTTCAATGAATGAGATAGTGACTTTAATGCACGTCCACCAGCACCTGTAGTAGGTTTAGAACGACGACCATTATCAATCAAAGCATCAACTGCTTCTTGTAACATTCTCTTTTCATTTTGAACGATAATTGCAGGTGTTCCTAATTCTAATAATTTCTTTAAACGGTTATTTCTTGTAATAACTCTTCTATAAAGATCGTTTAAATCAGAAGTAGCGAATCTACCGCCATCCAACTGTAACATTGGTCTTAAATCTGGTGGAATAACAGGTAATGTTGTAAGAATCATCCATTCAGGCTTATTGTCTGATTTCAAGAAAGCTTCAACTGTTTCAAGTCTCTTGATGAGCTTCTTTCTCTTTTCACCTGTAGCCTTTTCTAGTTCTTTTTGAATTGCTTCATATTCACCTTGAACATCACATTGTTCAAGTAATACCTTGATTGCTTCAGCACCTGTTTGTGCAGAGAAAGAACCAGGTCCAAATTTAACAGTAGCTTCACGTAATTGTTTTTCAGAAAGAATATCCTTGTATTTGAGATCTGTATCTCCTGGATCAGTAACAATCCAACTTACGAAATACACAACTTCTTCTAATTGCTTAGGAGCAACATTGAGAAGTAAACTCATTCTGCTAGGAATTCCTCTTAAATACCAAATATGAGCAACTGGAGCAGCTAGATCGATATGACCCATACGTTCTCTACGAACGCTACTCTTTGTAATTTCAACACCACATCGATCACAAACTACACCTTGATATCTAATCTTCTTATACTTTCCACAAGCACATTCCCAGTCCTTTTGAGGGCCGAAAATACGTTCGCAGAATAAACCATCTTTCTCAGGTTTCTGAGAACGATAGTTAATTGTTTCAGGCTTCTTCACTTCTCCATAAGACCACTCATGGATTTTTTCAGGTGATGCAAGTCCGATTTTAATTGCTGTAAAGTTGTTAATATTCATCTGACTTCATCCTCCTTATTCATCTGAATCTAAAGTATCGTCAATACCTACAACAGCAGCTTCAGGAATGTCTTCTTCGAGACTATCCTTGATTGTTAATCCTAAATCTTCTGCATCGTTAACATATTGTTGACGATTTAAATCAATCTTTGTTTCTTCTTTGAGTTCTTCTTGTTCCATCTGTTTGAGATCCATTTCAGTGCCATCATCATCCATCATACGAACATCTAATGCTAATGCTTGTAATTCATGAACCATAACTCTGAATGATTCTGGAATACCAGGTTCAGGAAGATCTCTACCCTTAACAATTGCCTCATAAGTCTTTGTACGGCCCATGATATCATCAGATTTAACTGTTAAGATTTCTTGTAATGTATGTGCAGCTCCATAACCTTCAAGAGCCCAAACTTCCATTTCACCAAATCTCTGACCACCATTTTGTGCCTTACCACCTAAAGGTTGTTGTGTTACTAGAGAATAAGGACCAGTTGCACGAGCATGTAACTTATCGTCAACCATGTGTGCAAGTTTGATCATATACATAACACCAACAGAGATTCTTTCATCATAAGCTTCACCAGTTTGTCCATCATGAAGTACATATTTACCATCACTAGAAACATTTGCTTCGCTCATGATATCTTTCAAATCTTCGTTAGATACACCATCGAATACAGGTGTAGCGAACTTAACGCCTAAACTCTTTGCAGCCATACCTAAGTGTAATTCAAGTACCTGTCCAATATTCATACGAGAAGGAACGCCGAATGGGTTCAACATAATATCAATAGGAGTACCATCTTCCATATATGGCATATCTTCTACTGGATTGATTTTTGAAATAACACCCTTGTTACCATGACGACCAGCCATCTTATCACCTTCAGAAATCTTTCTCTTCTGAACGATGTAAACTCTAACCATTTCATTTACGCCCGGAGCAAGTTCATGATCATCTTTACGATTGAATACACGTACACTATGTACGATACCAGCACCACCATGTGGAACCTTCAAGGAGTTATCTCTAACTTCTCTACTCTTTTCACCAAAGATAGCTAATAATAGCTTTTCTTCAGGTGAAATTTCAGATTGTCCCTTAGGTGTAACTTTACCAACAAGAATATCGCCTTCCTTAACTTCAGCACCAATTCTTACGATACCTCTAGCATCTAAGTTCTTGCATGCACTTTCGCTAACGTTAGGAATATCTCTTGTGATTTCTTCTGAACCAAGTTTTGTTTCACGACATTCAATATCATATTCTTCAATATGAACAGAAGTATAGAAATCTTCTGATTGCATTCTTTCAGACATGATAATAGCGTCTTCATAGTTATAACCATGCCATGTCATGAAGGCTACTGTTACGTTTTGACCTAACGCAAGTTCACCATTCTGCATAGCTGGTCCATCAGCTAAGATATCACCAGGTTTTACTTTTTCTCCATCCCATACAATAGGTTTTTGTACGATAGATGTAGAAGCATTTGATCTAGCATAATTGATCAAATCATAAACCTTTTCTTTACCGCTGTCTTCTTGAACAACAATCTTGTTTGCATCAACGTAAGTAACAACACCTTCACCAGTACATACAACAGCTGCACCAGAATATCTAGCAACAGCATGTTCCATACCTGTTCCAACATATGGAGAATGTGGATTTAATAGAGGTACTGCCTGTCTTTGCATGTTGGCACCCATTAACGCACGGTGTCCGTCATCGTTTTCCAAGAAAGGAACGCACGCAGTCGCAACAGAAACTGTTTGTCTTGGAGATACATCAGCGTATTCAACGTCTTCCTTATCAACCATGACAGTTTCACCTGCAATACGAGCAACGACTTGATCACCTATAAGTTTGCCATTTTCAGTTTCATTTACCTGCGCAATAACGTGATCATATTCTTCATTCGCATCCATATAAACGATGTCATCTGTTAATGTTCCATCTTTTTCAACTTTTCTATATGGTGTTTCAATGAATCCATATTCATTAACTCTTGCATAAGTAGTTAAGTTGTTAATCAAACCAATGTTTGGACCTTCAGGTGTTTCGATAGGACAGATTCTTCCATAATGTGAGTTATGAATATCACGAACTTCGAAAGATGCTCTTTCACGAGTCAATCCACCAGGACCTAATGCAGAAATACGTCTCTTGTTAGATAATTCAGCAAGTGGGTTTTCTTGATCCATAAATTGTGATAATTGTGAGGATGAGAAGAATTCCTTGATTGCTGCAGTTAATGGACGAGTATTTGTTAATGTCTTTGGTGTCAAGTTCGCAACTTCTGCGATTGACATTCTTTCCTTAACAACTCTTTCCATACGGCTTAAACCAATACGGAATTGGTTTTGAATCAATTCACCAACAGTACGGATACGTCTATTAGCGAGCATATCAATGTCATCTTGTGATCCAACACCATCAAACATTGTCAATTCATAGTTATATAAAGCATACATATCACTAATTGTAATTGTATGTTTATCATTTAATGGATCAATACCAATTAAATTAACTGGATGTCCATCTTCTGTGTTTACCTTTACTTCTTGTACAGCAGCACCAACTAACCATACAGAAACATTTCCACTCTTTGTTGCTTCAGCTACGATAGCTTCTTTTGTAGTATTAGATAACTTTTCTACAGAGTAGTCTGGTAAATATCTAGGAATGAGATATTCTCCATCTTCATCACATAGATCAGCATCATCTTCTGTAACTCTACCAACAACATAAAGTCTAGAACCTAAATCAAGAACAGCGTTTACATTAGAGTTTGTAACCTTAACTTCTTGTGCTACTATTCCTGTATAAATCTTTACAGTATCAAACTCTTTAGAAATTGCCTTAGCATCTTCTAAAGTAAGTACTGTACCTTCTTCAAATTCTGTTCTTTCTGTTTCGCCATCTAAATCATCAGCTAAAATTCTGCCAACTAATGCATAGTAATCTTTAGTAGTTACTTCGCAAACAGTAGGATGAGAGAACTTATGAACAAATGGTAATGCCTTTAACGCAATTCCCTTGTTGATTTCATCACGAAGTTCATTTCTTAATTCTTTATTAATAAATGTACCCTTCTTAACAAGAACTTTGCCATCAGCACCAACAAGATCTTCAGCCATTGTATGATTCAACATACGATCTAAAATATTTAACTTGTTACGTGTCTTATAACGACCAGCTTTTGTTAAGTCATATCTTCTATAATCAAAGAACTTTGCATCCATTAAGTTCAACGCACCTTCAACAGTTGCAATTTCATCAGCTCTTTGGTTTTCATAAATTGTTAATAATGCATCATTTGTAGTATCTGTCTTATCAGCATTTAATGTATTCTTAACTTCTTCGTAGTTTCCAAAAACAGATGTATAAAGAAGCATGTAATCATTTTGGAATTTTCTATCTTCTTCTGGTACAACAACATCGTCATAGACTTCCATGTTTAAAGCTTTTAAGAATTTTTCCATTTTTGTTGTATCAAATGCATCTTCACCCTTTTCTTCATTCAAGCTCATACCGATAGCTTTGAATAAAATTGTGGAAAGGATCTTTCTACGTCTATCAACAGATACGTTTAAAATTCTGCCTAATGCAGCTTTTTTGTCATCGGACATGAATTCTAACCACGTACCTCTAGAAGGGATGAGTTCACATGTATAAGTATCTCTACCACTTCTTTCATCAGAGACAATATCAAAATAAGCACCTGGAGATCTTACGATCTGAGATACAATAACTCTTTCAGCACCATTAATAATGAATGTTCCAGTTGGAGTCATAAGAGGAAAATCGCCTAAGAATACTTCTTCCCATTTTGTAATAACTTCATGAGTTTCAGCATCCTGAACTTCTAATTCCATCTTCGCTCTTAAAGGAGCACAGTAGTTTGTTTCTCTGTACTTACATTCATTAATAGAATATTTTGGTTCACCAAATTCGTAGTCTAAAAACTTCAAACGAATATCTTTATTATAGTTTGTAATAGGATAGATATCGTTAAATACTTCTTTGATACCTTCCTTTAAAAACCATTCATAAGAATCTGTTTGAATACCAACTAGATCTGGCATTGCAAGACCTGAAGAAATCTTAGAATAATCTCTACGTACAGCTTTATTACCGTAATGCACTTCATGGTATGTTTTTGCTTTTTCCATATAACCATCCTTTCGTAGCATCGCTAACGTCGAAAAAGGGCATAAATCCCCTACCCAAATATTCGACTTTTTTACAATTTACAATATTAGCATAGAACCATCAACCCGTCAATTTTTTACTTCTCAAAATCCAATATCCTTTGTCACGGGAAACAATCTCACAATTCGAGAAGATTTCATTAAATTTTTTCACAGCACTTTCTGCCCCTTGTTTTTTGCGAATGACCGCAATCAATTCACCATTCTCATTCAAATGTTCATATGCTTCTTCAAACATTTGATAGATTATTTTTTTACCAGCTCGTATTGGAGGATTTGTAATCACATAGTCAAATTGTTCATGTACATCCTCAAAACCATTAGAGACAAACGCTGTCACCTCACAGCCATTCTGTTGACTGTTGATTTCTGTCAATTCAACAGCTCTAGGATTTACGTCAACAGATACAACAGAACAGGAAGGATTTAGTTTTTTCATCACAACACTCAACGTTCCATATCCACAACCCATATCCAAAACTTTTCCATGTATTCCCACTTTTTGTACTGCATTCAACAATACTTCAGAACCATAATCAATGCCTTGTTTCGCAAAAACACCATTGTCTGTTATAAAAGTGAATAATACGCCCGAAAACCGGAAAGAATGTTCCTTCCGGTTTTTTTCTAGATTCGTGTTGTCGGTGAAATAATGTGCCGTATAACTAAATCCTTTCTATTGGGCGAAAAGCCGAACAGTTCATTCGGCCTTTCAATTAATATTTTGTTTTGTTAATTACTTAACTTCAACAGCAGCGCCTGCTTCTTCAAGCTTCTTCTTGATTTCTTCAGCTTCTTCAGGAGCAATATCCTTCTTGATTTCAGCTGGAACGCCATCAACAAGCTTCTTAGCATCAACAAGTCCAAGACCTGTGATTTCTCTAACAGCCTTGATAACTGCAACCTTAGTAGCACCTACATCCTTTAATGTAACTGTTACTGAGCTTGGTTCGTTAGAAGCAGCAGCATCACCTGCAGCAGCTACAGCAACTGGAGCAGCAGCGGATACGCCATACTTTTCTTCGATTGCTTTTACGAGTTCATTTAATTCAAGAATTGTTGCTTCATCTAAATAAGCAAGAATTTCATCCTGTGTTAACTTTGCCATTTTAATTTTCCTCCTTAGGCAGCTGCCTCTGTTGCAGCTTCTTCTTTTGTTTCTTCAACAACTGGAGCTTCTTCAGCTACAGGAGCACTAGCTCCATCAGTTGGTCTTGCTTCAGCAACAGCATTTACTGCACGAGCAAATGAAGTTACAGGAGCGTTCAATACAGATAATAACATACTGAGCATGCCTTCTCTGTTTGGCAGTGCAGATAGTTCCTTGATTGTGTTTGTATCAACAACCTTACCTTCTACGATACCTGCCTTAAGTACAAGTGCTTCATGATCTTTAGCAAACTTTGCCATTACACGAGCAGCTGCAGTTTCATCTTGACCGAATGCTAATGCATTTGGACCAGTTAAAGAATCTTTCAATTCACCAAATCCTGCATTGTCAGCAGCAATAGAAGCAAGAGTATTCTTATATACCTTCATTTCTACGCCTTCAGCTCTTAATGCACGTCTGAGTTCTGTAACTTCAGCTACGCTAAGTCCACGATACTCTGCGACAACAGTGGATCCAGAATTCTTAAACTTGTCTTCGATTTCAGAAACAACAGTCTTCTTACCTTCTAAAACAGTCTGATTCATTCAATCACCTTTCTTTTCTAGTTATCGCATACACATAAATAAACCCTCGCGGAATTCACGAGGGTATTAAAGTCTAATAGTTAGCTTTCATTCACCTCGGTAACATAATTAAGCATCCGCCGTTACTGTCTATGGTATTTGATAACGCTGACTTATATTATCACATTTTATTAATCTGTCAATAGCAAATTATTCAAATCCATTCTATTCCTACAGTATTAAAAAACTCATGATTTTGTATTAGAATAAATACATGGAAAATATTATTGAAGGCTATATGCCATATTTAGAATATCAAACATATTATCGTATTGTAGATGGTGGAGATAAAACACCAATCGTATTAATTCATGGTGGACCAGGTTCTACACACAACTACATGGAAATGTTAGATTGTATCGCAGAAACTGGAAGAAAAGTCATATCTTA
>CAVFDO010000065.1:0-12987 GCA_963621095.1 bacterium | reverse complement strand
CATAAAAAGGACCTCCATAATACTATTCACAAAGTTTTATGGAAATCCTCAAAATGAATAATTTTTTAGTTAGTTCATTCTAACGGCAGTTCACAAAACAAGTAAAATGCGTATAATTAACAAGGTGAGGTGAAATTATGGAAATACAAGATAGAATTCAAAAATTAAGAAAATTAATGGAAGAAAGAAATATTGATGTATATTATATGCCAAATTCAGACGATCATCTTTCTGACGAATATACTGCGGATTACTTTAAATGTAAAAGCTATATGTCAGGATTCTCAGGAGATTCTGGATGCACAATTATCACAAAAGACTTTGCTGGTCTATGGACAGATGGAAGATACTTTACACAAGCAGAAGATGAATTAGAAGGCACAGGTGTTGAACTTATGCGTATGGGACAAGAAGGTGTTCCTACAGCTTTATCATTTGCGATTAATCATATACCAGAAAATGGCTTGTTAGGATTTGATGGATCTGTTGTATCTGCGCAAGATGCATTGATGATTTCTAATGCATTAAAGAAAAAGCACGCAAAGATGCATGTGGATGAAGATCTAGTGGATTTAATATGGGAAGATCGTCCTGAAATGCCAATGGAAAAATTGTATGTTTTAGATACAAAATATACAGGTACAACTGCTAGTGAACGTATTGAAATGGTGCGTGCAGAAATGCAGAAAAAAGATGCGGATGTTTTGATTTTGACAATGTTAGAAGACCCATGTTGGTTATTGAATATTCGTGGAAATGATATTCCTTGTACTCCAGTTGCGTATGCATTTGCGATGGTTACAAAAAAGAATGTTATTTACTATGTAGATGAAAGAAAAGTTGTTGATGTAAAAGAATATTTAGAAAATAATGGTGTCATTGTAAAACCATATGATGCGTTATGTGGCGATTTATCTTCATTCCATCATCAAACATTGTGGGTTCAATTAAGCTCTTTAAATGCGAAATTTTATACACATATTGATGCAGATAATGTCATCTTAAATGAAATATCACCAATTATGCATTTTAGATCTGTTAAGAATGAAACAGAAATAGAAGTTATGCATAATGCCCAAGTAAAAGATGGTGTTGCGATGGTGAAATTTATTAAGTGGGTCAAAGAAAATGTTGGCTCTGATACAATGAGTGAATTGTCAGCACAAAATAAGCTCTATGAATTACGTGCAGAACAACCAGATTACATTGAACCTTCTTTTACTACAATTGCTGCATATCAAGCAAATGGTGCGATGATGCATTATACTGCCACAGAAGAAAAATATTCTCCTGTACATCCAAAGGGATTCTTATTAGTAGATTCTGGCGGTACATATAAAGATGGAACAACAGATATCACACGTACGATTGTTTGTGGTCCAATTACAGATGAAGAAAAGAAATATTATACATTAGTTTTGAAAGGGCATATTGATTTACAAGAGGCTGTGTTCTTAAAAGGCTCAACAGGAAATAACTTAGATATTCTTGCACGTCGTCCTATGTGGAATATTAATATTGATTATCAATGTGGAACAGGACATGGAGTTGGACATGTATTAGGTGTTCATGAAGGTGTTCATGGAATTCGTTGGGGTATGCCTACAGTGGCTAGACCTTCAGTACCTTTAGAAGAAGGCATGATCGTTACAGATGAACCTGGTATTTATTTGCCGCATGAATTAGGAATTCGTATTGAAAATGATCTTCTTGTTGTGAAAGATACAAAGAATTTCTATGGACAATGGTTGAAGTTTGAGGCAATGACATATTGTCCATATGATTTAGATGCAATCGATGTGAAATATTTAGATGATACTGAAATTCAAGCTATCAATGATTATCATACAATGGTTTATGAAAAAGTATCTCCATTATTAAATGATGAAGAAAAAGATTGGTTAAAGAACGCAACAAGGGAATTGAAACGATGAAATTGATTTCATGGAATGTTAACGGATTACGTGCATGCATGAATAAAGGATTCATGGATTTCTTTGAAAAAGAAGATGCAGATATCTTTGCGATACAAGAAACAAAGATGCAAGAACATCAATTAGAAGATTCTATGAGACCTAATGGATATCATATGTATATGTATAGTGCTGAGAAAAAAGGGTATTCTGGAACACTCGTATATACAAAACAAGAACCATTAAATGTTGTGTATGGTATTGAAGGTGATGAAACAAAAGAAGGAAGAGTCATAACTTTAGAGTTTGAAGATTTCTATTTTGTTTGTGCGTATGTACCGAATTCAAAAGACGGTCTAACACGTTTGGAATTCCGCATGGAATGGGAAGAAATGTTAAAGAAACATCTAAAAGCGTTAGATGAAAAGAAACCCGTTATTTATACTGGTGACTTAAATGTAGCACATGAAGAAATCGATATAAAAAATCCAAAAAATAATCATAAGAACCCAGGATTTTCAGATGAAGAAAGAGAAAAGATGACACAACTTCTATCATCTGGATTTACAGATACATTTCGTCATTTGTATCCGGAGTGTGTGAAATATTCTTGGTGGTCATATCGATTTAAGGCAAGAGAAAGAAATGCCGGGTGGAGAATTGATTACTTCTTAGTGAGTGATAGAGTCATGGAAAAAGTAGAAGATTCTATGATTTATGATGATGTATTTGGTAGTGATCATTGCCCAATTGGACTAAAAATATCGCATTTTTAGAAAAAAATAGTAAAATAATACCATTAAAATTCAGGAAGGAGTTTTGGACATGGATGTAAGATCTATGAGCGAAGGATACCGTGATGAGATTTTAAAGAGATTAAATGAATTGGTATCAATTAACAGTGAACAATCCGTAGCTACTGCAGATGCTCCGTTTGGAGAGGGACCAAAGAAAGCTTTAGAAGCTGCTTTAGAGATGTTGAAAAAAGATGGTCTTAGAACTGTAAATCTAGATAACTATATTGGATATGGTGAAATGGGTGAAGGTGATCAGCTGATTGCGATAGTTGGGCATCTAGATGTTGTTCCTGCTAGAAAAGAAGATGGTTGGAATACAGATCCATATACAATGGTTGAAAAAGATGGCATTCTTTATGGCAGAGGCGTATCTGATGATAAAGGTGGCGTTGTTGCGAGCATGATTGCTTTGAAGATTATTCAAGATATGAATATTCCTGTCAAGAAAAGAATTCGTTTAATCATGGGATGTAATGAAGAAACAGGATCAAAGTGTTTGAAATATTATGTTGATCATGATGAACAACCAGATTATGGTTTTACACCAGATGGTGATTTCCCATGTATCAATGGTGAAAAAGGAATGATGCCAGCACATTACGTATCTAAGAAAACAGGTATTCGTGATATTGATGGTGGAACTGCAGGAAATATCGTTTGTAGTAATTGTTATGTTGTTGTTGATAAGTGTTCTTTCTCTAAGAAGAAATTAGAAGATGTTTTTAATAATAACAATATTACATATGAAATTGAAGAAAACGATACTACTGTAAAGATTACAGTACAGGGTGTTGCGGCACACGCAAGTATGCCAACTTTAGGGGTTAACGCAATTGCTTATTTATTAACCGGTTTAAAAGAAGCTGGTTATCAAGATCCATTTGTTGATTTCTTCTGTAGTAGAATTGGTTTAAATACAGATGGAGAAGGCTTAGGATTAAAGCTTAAAGATGAATACAGTGAATTGACATTGAATTGTGGCTATATTCATATGAAAGATGGTGTTATTTCTGGAAACTTAGATATTCGTTTCCCTATTACAATGACTGGAAAACAAGTTGCGAAAGCTTGCAGTAAATATTTAGAAGATGATGGTGGTGAAATCATTATCGATGGTACACATGAACCTCTCTTCTATTCTGTAGATTCTCCACTTGTAGAAAGCTTAACAGAAGCTTATAGAGAAGTAACTGGTGATAATGCTGAACCATTAGTTATTGGTGGAGGCACATACGCAAAAGGAATTAATAACACAATTGCCTTTGGATGTGCATTCCAAGGAAAAGATTACAAAATTCATAACGCAAATGAATGGTGCCCAATTGAAGATTTAATCAAACAAGTTGAAATCTATGTGGCAGGAATCTTAAAACTTTTAGAACTTTAATGAAACGCTCTCGAAAGAGAGCCTTTTTTGTTATAATGATGTACGTATGAAAAAGATAGCGATTGTATATGATTTTGATAAAACACTTTGTACAAAAGATATGCAGGAGTATTCGTTAATACCATCTCTTGGGTATGATGATCCTGTAGCTTTTTGGAATGAAGTAACAGAGGTATCTGTTCGTAATGAAATGGATTCAATTTCTGCGTATTTATATTTATTAGAAAAGAAATTTATGGAAGCAGGAAAACCATTAAAGAAAGAAGATTTCTTTGGATTGGGTAAAAATATTGTATTGTTTGATGGTGTAGAAACATGGTTTCGTAGAATCAATGAATATGGAAGAAAAGCTGGTTTTTTAGTGGAACACTATATTATTTCTTCTGGAATGACAGAAATCATTCAATCTACAACCATTGCAGATCAATTTAAGAAAATTTATGCTTGTAGATATTATTATGATGAAGATACGCATGTTGCCAAATGGCCTGCTCAGGTTGTGAATTATACTGCGAAAACACAATACATTTTTAGAATCAATAAACAAGTATTAGATGTTAATGATGATGTAGATCTTAATAAATATGTTCCTAAATCTGAACGACCTGTTCCTTTTGATAGAATCGTTTATGTGGCAGATGGATTGACTGATGTTCCTTGTATGAGATTAGTTAAAGAATATGGTGGTAAATCGATTGCGGTATATTCAAAGAGTGATTCTGTCGCAAAGCAATTGAAGAGTGAAGGTAGAGTTAATTTTATTGCCAAAGCTGATTATTCTGAAAAATCAGAAATGGAGAATCTAATGAAGATGATTATTGATCATATGGCAACTGATGAAAGATTGAAAGATATTGAGGGATAGTATGAAAATCAAAAAACAATGGAAAGATCCAATGGTTGTCATATTAGTGATCTTATTAGTGTTTTTAACGGTAGGTACAGCTATTTCTGGATGTAATGGATCAAAAATCATCATTGAATTAGATGCTGCATATGGTGGAGAAGATACAGGATATCAAGGAATTATCAATGAGAGTGATTTTTCGGAAAGTGTTGTAGAAAAGTTGGCTGCTTTATTGAATGATGATAGTCATTTTGAAGTTCTATTAACACATGAATCTGGCAAAACTAGTACAGTAGAAGAAAGAAGTAATAAAATCAATCAAGATCAACCAGATATCGTCTTGAGTATTCAAGCATCTGGTACACCAGATACTTCTAGGAGTGGTCAAGAAATCTACGCAGATATTCCATCTAAATCTACGCATGATCAATCATTAAAACTAGCGCAAGCAATTGAGAAAAGTTTTAGTTCTTCTACGTGGACACCTACAGTAAATTATCTATATTACAAACCATTTGATGATGATTCTTATCAATTAGAAATTATTGATAGTACAGATACAACAGATTATCAATTAGAAACATGGGAACTTATGGAAAAATGTGATGTGCCTGTTGTCATATCTGATCAAATCTATGTGACGAATCAATCGGATATAGATACATGGGCTAGTGAAACAAATTATCAGAAAGCAGCAGAATGTTATTATTCTGCCATCAAAAACTATTATGGAATCGAAAAGTAACGCTGAAAGATTTTTAGATGCATATGCACAAATTGAAGCGAAAATGACATCTTTGTGTAGAGAAACGAAGTATGTTCCGTTTTCACAATTGTTATCACGTTTATCTTCTCATAATCATGTGATTTCTAATAATCAAGAAGAATTAAGAGAATATAGTGAATTAAGAAATGCATTGGTTCATATGCGTGGTGGGAATCAAGAAATTATTGCGGAACCATGTGATTCTGTAACAGAAAACATTGAACGTATTTCTCGATTGTTAATGATGGATGAATCTATTTTGAATTTTGCTTGTAAGCCAGTAAAAATAGTTAAGAAAACAGATTCTATTCAACATGCATATGAAATCATGGAAAAGATGGATACAAGTAAGATACCTGTTTATGAAAATCAACAATATGTTGGGCTATTAACAATGGGTATGATAGCGAAGTATGCATTAAATCATAAAACAGATGGTTTGGTAAAAGATGCATTGATTCATAAAGAAAATGAGAGAGTATTATTTTTATCAAAAAATTCTAATGTTCAACTCGCTATAAAAGGATTTGATAAAGCAGTACGTGAAGGGAATTCGTTGCTCGCAATTTTAATTACAGAACATGGTAAAACAAATGAATTACCATTAGGAATTATTACATATGCAGATTTCCCAGCAATCATGAAAGATTAAAGAAGCAGAAATTTCTGTTTCTTTTTTTGTGATGTTGTAAAATGAAGGTATGAAATTACCTTTTTTTCATCATTTAAAAAGACAAGAAGAAATCATACTTTCTTATAATGGGTATGAAGAACCTTCAGAAATGACTAGTTGGGTGAAAGATGTTCATTTTTCTATCTGTTTTAAACGCACGCTTCAAAAGATTGGAGAATGTGATTTAAGACTCGGTATGAATGATGAAATTTATTATGCAGGGCAAGTTGGATATCGTATTTATTTACCATATCGAGGACATGGATATGCATATGAAGCTTGTAAATTGTTATTTTCTATCGCAAAGAATGATTATGAAATGAAGGAGTTATTGATTACATGTTCTCCAGAGAATATTGCCTCATGTAAAACATTAGAACGATTGGATGGAAAATATATTGAGAAAGTAGATGTTCCTAAAAACCATTGGTTATACGCTAGAGGAGAGACAATTAAGCTGATTTATCGTTTTATTCTATGAAAAAATGATGTTACAATAACACCATGCGTAGAATATTAAAGATTTTAACAAGTAGATTGGTTATTGTTGCACCACTCGTATTATTACAGTTTGCATTCTTTGTAATGTTATTTTATAGCGTTGCATATACAGAAAGATTATTACCATTTTTATCTTTGATTTCTATTTTATTCTGTGTCTATGTTATCAATAGAAATGAAGATCCAGCGTATAAAATAGCGTGGATTATTGTAATACTTGCAGCACCTGTCATTGGAATTCCTTTATATGTATTAGCAGGAAATCGTCATGTTCCAAAACGTCTTTACAATGGAACGATACACGCAAATGATAAGATGGATGATTTATTACCAAATCGTGTAAATATTGATACTTGCGAAGATGTTGATGGTGGAGCGAAAAAGATTTTTCGTTATGGAAATCAAACAGCGAATTTTCCAACTTATCAACATACAAAAAGTGAATATTATGCTTCTGGTGAAGAATGGTTTCCACATTATTTAGAAGCGTTGAAAAATGCAAAACATTTTATATTCATTGAAACATTTATTATTGATAAAGGATCTATGTGGAATGAGATCTTAACGGTTTTAAAGGATAAAGTAAAAGAAGGCGTTGAAGTAAAAATCATCTATGATGATTTTGGATCTATTACTTTACCACATCATTATTCTAGAACATTAAGAGATTTAGGAATCGAAGCGCATCGTTTCAATCATGTGCGTGCTAGATTTATTATTCAAATGAATAATAGAGATCATAGAAAGATAACTGTTATTGATAATCAAGTTGCTTTTACAGGTGGTGTCAATCTAGCTGATGAATATGTAAACCGCATTGAAAGATATGGCTATTGGAAAGATA
Organism: bacterium; assembly: GCA_963621095.1. Lineage (GTDB taxonomy): Bacteria > Bacillota_I > Bacilli_A > Erysipelotrichales > Erysipelotrichaceae > Bulleidia. The sequence goes on along the minus strand of CAVFDO010000065.1, from coordinate 5,259 downwards.
GTGCGATTCGAATCGAAGGTGAAGCAGTATGGTCTTTTACAGTGATGTTTTTAGGCTTGTTATCATTTGTTAGAAGTAAAAATGAACCAGTTGTTGAATATGATAAATATCATATTCCTTGTAGTGTAGAAGGAGATGGAGGGTATTATCAACCTTGGTCAGATACGCCAACTGATAAAGAATCCGTTGCCTTAAGTATGCATCTACATATGATCAAACATGCGAGGAAATATATTTATATAGATACTCCATATTTGATATTAACAGAGACAATGAAACAAGAATTAATTCTTGCGGCAAAGAGTGGTGTGGATGTTAGAATCTTGACACCACATATTCCAGATAAAAAACTTGTATTTGAAATAACAAGAGGATTTTACAGACAACTATTAGAAGCTGGTGTTAGAATCTATGAATTTACACCTGGTTTCAATCATACAAAGAATTTTGTTTCAGATGATAATATCGCAATTGTTGGAAGTGCAAATACGGATTATAGAAGTTATTTTTTGCATTTTGAAAATGGTTGTTTAATGTATAAAACAAGTGAAATTGATAAAATTAAACAAAACTTTTTAGATGCGATTGAAAAATCTCATGAAGTAACAATGGAAGATTCTAATCAAACACTTGTACTTGTGAGAATATTACGAGCAATATTAAATATATTTATTCCTTTATTGTAGGAGGTGCTATGACTAAAATTGGACTTGTATTAGAAGGCGGAGGAATCCGTGGAGCATATACAGCTGGTGCTTTAGGGTGGCTGAAAGAACATAATTATTCTTTTGACTATCATGTTGGTATTTCTAGTGGAGCCGCATACTTATCTTTTTATATGGAAGATCGAATGGATGCTGCGAAGAAGATGGCTACATATTATACTGTACAAAATGATGTTGTTGGATTAAAAGCATTATTACATTGTGGTCATTATGTTGATTATCAAAAGATCTTTGAAGAAGATATGTTGAAAAAAGAACATATGAATATTCATACAATCATTTCTAAGAAATTACCAATGGAAGTTGGTTGTTATGATTTAGCACAGGGAAAGACAATCTATTTCAATAGTGAGCAACTAGATGAAGATATGAAAGTTATTCGTGGTGCTTGTGCATTACCAATTGCTTCAGCTGTTGTAAATGTGAATGGATATCGTTTATTAGATGGTGGTATCACTAAAATGATTCCAATTGAACGTGCAATTGAACAGGGATGTGATAAATGCTTAGTTATCACAACAAAGCCAAAAGATTATGTTAGAAAACCATCTTCTAAGATTGTATGTTGGTTGATGAAATTAATCTATAAAGATTGTCCACAGATATCTGCAGATTATAAAGTAAGACATTTGAATTATTATGAGCAACGTAAGATCATTGATGATATGATTGCGAATAAAAACGCAGTGAATATTTATCCATCTAAGACAATGAAAGTTTCCAGATGGAAGGGTGATCCAGAAACATGCGAAGCTTTATATCAACTTGGATATACAGATATGGATTCAAGAAAAGAAGAAATTGATGTTTTGTTTAAGGGATGAGAGTAAGTGCTTTCATCTTTTTTGATTTGTTTGTTGCCTTCTTTTTATAAAATGTTATACTCAATTTGTGAGAAAACTCACAGGGAGAGAAAATAGAATGAAAAAAATTGGAAAGCTCTTGTTGAGTGCAATGATGGCATGCTCACTCATCGCATGTTCTTCATCAACAGGAAGTGGTGTATCTGGTGAATTTACCGGTACAGCCAAAGGTTTAGGTGGAGATGTAACAGTCACATTAACACTTAAGGATTCTGTTATTACTGATGTAAAAGCAGAAGGCAAAGATGAGACAGAAGGTATTGGTTCAAAAGCGATTGAACAATTACCATCTGAAATGGTTGAAGGAAACACAATTAATGTTGATGGTGTCAGTGGTGCAACAGTTACTTCTGATGCAATCAAGGAAGCTGCAAAGGCTGCTTTAGAAAGCGCTGGTTTAAATCCAGATGATTACGCAACTGCTGCTACAGGTGAAAAAGAAGAAGACGTAACAAAAGATGTTGATGTTGTTGTAGTTGGTGCAGGTGGAGCTGGAATGACAGCTGCTATCGTTGCCGCAAAAGAAGGCAAGACTGTTACAATCGTTGAAAGCCAATCTGCTGCTGGTGGTAACTCTGTTCGTGCAACTGGTGGTATGAACGCTGCTAAAACAGAATATCAAGATGAAAATGAATTTGAAGAAAGTGCTGGTGTTGAAAAGACATTAGCTTCTGCAGAGACGTATAAAGACAATGAAGATATTCAATCCCTTGTAAAGACTGTTAAGAAACAATGGGAAGATTATCAAAAAAATCCTACAGGTTATTTTGATTCTGTAGAATTAATGGAATTGGATACAATGATTGGTGGTAAGGGTATTAACAATTTCGATTTAGTTAAGACACTTGCTGAAAATAGTGCTGATTCTATTGAATGGTTATCTTCAATTGGAGCTGATCTAAAGAACGTAGGCCAATTCGGTGGTGCTTCAGTTAAGAGAATCCATAGACCAGTCAATGATGAAGGTCAAGTTGTTTCTGTTGGTTCTTATGTAGTTCCTATTCTTGAAAAAGAAGTTGAGAATGAAGGCGTTGAAGTTCTTTACAATACAACAGCTAACAAAATCTTAATGGATGATGGAAAAGCTGTAGGTATCGTAGCTGAAGGTAAAACAGGAAATACTGTTACAATTAACGCTAAGGCAGTTATTTTGGCTACTGGTGGATTTGGAGCAAACAATGATATGGTTGCGGAACAAAATTCTGCATTAAAGGGTTATATCACAACAAACGCAAATGGTGCACAAGGACAAGGTATCACAATGGCTACTGCTGATGATGTTAATGCTGCAACAGTAGATATGGATCAAATTCAATTGCATCCAACAGTTCATGTTGAAGGTGATAACGCTGTATTAATTACAGAAGGCTTACGTGGAGATGGAGCTATCTTAGTAAATCAATCTGGTGAAAGATTTACAGATGAAGTTGGTACAAGAGACGTTGTAAGTGCTGCTGAAAATGAACAAGAAGGTGGCTATGCTTGGTTGATCATTGATCAAAAGATGGCTGATGCTTCTGCAGTTATTCAAGGCTATATTGACAAGGGATATGCTGTTAGTGGTGAAACTTATGAAGAACTCGCTAAAGCTATGGAAACAGATGAATCTACATTCAAGACAACAATGGAAACATGGAATAAGTGTGTAGAAAACAAGAAGGATGAAGAGTTCAATAGAACAACATTCGCTGATAAGTTAGATACTGCTCCATATTATGCAATTAAGGTTCAACCTGGTGTTCATCATACAATGGGTGGTCTTGTAATCAATACTGATACACAAGTATTAGATACAGATAACAATGTCATTGATGGCTTATTCGCTGCTGGTGAAGTTACTGGTGGTGTACATGGTGCTAACAGATTAGGCGGTAACGCTGTAGCAGACTTCGTAGTATTCGGTAGAATTGCTGGTACACAAGCTGCTAAGTATGTTGGTTAATTTAAACATTTATTGAAAGATACGGTTAGAGAAATCTAGCCGTATTTTTTGTTTGGAATAAAGTTTCTCAAAAGTAGGTGTAAAATAGAACTATTCTTTTAGGAGGGTATTATGAAAGGAAGCATGGTTCAAGGAAATCCTTTGAAATTAATATTACGTTTTTCATTACCATTATTATTAGGAAATTTATTCCAACAAACTTATAATATGGTTGATGCAGCTATTGTTGGACAAACATTAGGATCAAGTGCTTTGGCAGCAGTTGGTGCGACTTCTTCAGTGCAGTTTTTAGTTCTTGGATTTTGTATGGGAACATGCATTGGATTTGGAATTCCAGTTGCACAAAAATTTGGCGCTGAAGATTATGAAGGCTTAAGAAAATATGTATTTGTAGGTGCAGTTTTATCCGCAATCATTGCGGTAGTAATGGCAGTATTAACTGCATTATTATGTGGTGTAATCTTAGATATTCTTCAAGTTCCAACAGAAATATTCCAACAAGCTTATAATTATTTAGTCGTTATATTTATTGGAATTCCTTGTACGATTCTATATAACTATTTATCTAGTATTTTACGTGCAATTGGTGATAGTAAAACACCTTTCTTATTTTTAGCTACTTCTGCAGTATTAAATATTTTCTTAGATTTATTTTGTATTATTGTATTGAAATGGGATGTTGCTGGAGCATCCATTGCGACAATTGTATCTCAAGGAATTTCGGGATTATTATGTTTATGGTTGATTATTAAAAAATTCCATATTTTACATCCTCATAAAGAAGATTGTCATATGGAAAGTGCAATCATAAAAGATTTATTGATTATGGGAATGCCAATGGGACTTCAATTTTCTATTACTGCGATTGGATCTATGGTTATGCAGAGTGCAAATAATGCCTTAGGTACAATTTATGTATCTGGATTTACTGCAGGAATGAAAATTAAACAATTTATGATGTGTCCATTTGATGCCATCGCAACAGCAGTTTCTACATTTGCCTCACAAAATTATGGTGCGAAGAAAATGGATCGTGTTAAACAAGGTATTAAACAAGGGACTGGTATTGGAGTTCTCTATGGTGTTATTTCTGGAATTTTAATGATCTTATTTGGAAGAACATTATCTATGATTTTTGTATCTTCTAGTGAAGCTGCTGTATTAGATGCGTCTGCGTTATATTTGCGGAGAATGGGAATGTTCTGGTGGTCATTAGGTATTTTGAATGTTCTTAGAACAGCTGTTCAAGGTTTGGGTTACGCTACAAGAGCTGTTATGGGTGGCGTTGTTGAAATGGTATGCAGATGTATTATGGCTTTATGTTTTGTACCAATTTTCAAATTTGACGCTATTACATTTTGTGATCAAACTGCATGGATTGGCGCATGTATCTATATTGTTCCAACTTGCATCTTAACTATAAAAAATATTGAATCCAAAATAAAACAAGAAGAGAATTTAGAATTTTTAAAATAATTTTGAGGGAATCTTCAAATTTTTGTGAATAGTATATAAAGGAGAGATTTATATAGTATGAAAAAATTTGAAGATTTAGAGTTCAGTGACAGTTATATGTTTTCTACGATACTAGAAAACCCAAAAAATCTAGATATCGCAAAAGAAATCATAGAACTGGCAATCAAGCGCAAAGTAAAAGATTTACGTGTTATTTCGACGGAGAAAACGATCCAAAACAAATACCAAGGGAAAGTATCTGTATTAGATGTAC
>CAVFDO010000064.1:0-13419 GCA_963621095.1 bacterium | reverse complement strand
ATTATTGTTTACAAAATTCATTAGTTTACGAACTTCATACATTCTTAATTTACGATACTGTCCTTGTCTCAATTTACCTAAATCTAAAAAGGCATATTGAATACGATTTAATCTTGTTACTTCACAATGGAAAAATTCCATCATTCTTCTAACTTGTCTATTTCTTCCTTCTTGAATCGTAATCTGTAATACTGTTTTATTTTTCTTTTCACTACGATTGAGAATAAATACTTCTGCTGGTAATGTTTTACCATCTTCTAATTCTATTCCTTTTTCTAATAATGCACACATGCCATCTGTTAATACACCATTTACCGCAACTTCATAAGTTTTAGAAATGTGATTTCTAGGATGCATTAAACCATTGGCAAATTCACCATCATTCGTTAGTAAAAGTAAACCAGTTGTTTCATAATCAAGTCTACCAACAGGAAAAATCCTTTCTTTACAATCAATGAGATCTACAACCGTATCTCTATCTTTATCGTCTTTAACAGCACAAATCGTTTTCTTTGGTTTATTTAATAAAAAATAAACTTTTTCTTCTTTACCAATTTCTTTGCCATCCACTTCAACTCTATCATTACCAGAAACTTTAACTCCCATTTCTTTAACAGTAACGCCATTCACTTTTACCCTACCAGAAGCAATCATTTCTTCTGCTTTTCTTCTCGAAGCAATACCGGCTTCCGCAATAACTTTTTGTAATCTTTCCATAAACCTCCTCAATGATGATTTCTTGTATTTCCCCAGAAACCACTTCCTGCTTTTGAGTAATCATTCATTAACACAACAGGAATTCTTCTGAATTTTTCATCTTTTTCCATAAGAATCTGACATGCTGTCAGCCTTTTATTTCCATCTAAACATTCATAATATCCATCTTTTACATTTACTTGCACGGGAATCGCAACTCCTCTTTCTTCGATGGATTGTAATAGTCTTCCTGGATCTGTTTTATTAAATAAAATATCTTCAATATCAACAATTGTATTAATCATTTCAATCTCTCTTTCTAACGCCAACAATTATACATCCATGTAATATTATATTTCGTTTCAAAAATTCTTCTAGACAAACAACATGGTTCTTTTTACGATAAATTGCATTATAAAAGTGAACATCCGTTTCATTTTCTTTTGTAAAACATGCATAATGTCCACCTCTAGTATGACTGTAAGCTAAGATTCCTGAAGAACAATTTTGCAAAGCTTTTTTACATCCATAAATTCCTGGCAATGATATAAAAACATCTAAGCCTCTTTGTTTTAAATAAATAATTAGCCAAAAGATTTCTTGCCCAAATACTTTTCCTAATAAATTATGCTTTTCTAAATCTTGAATAATATGATGCATATCATCTGAAATACCATTTATCTTTAAAAGATTATATACCGCAATCCAGCCACAACCTTTTCTCGTAGTATCAAACCATCCAAAAGGAATTGATTGCATATTTCCTTGATCAATAATATATCCTTCTTCATCAAAAATAGAATCATTTAATGATAATCGATATGAATCAATGATTTTCTGATAAGCTTTGCCTTTTGGATAATATCCATTCTGTTTTAAAATCTTATTTAAAGAAGAATCACAATGAATCAATATTTTTTTAGGATGACTTTGTTTAATATGCCATTCTGTTAAAAACGCAATATCATGAAAAGAATCTTCATCATTTATAAATGATTCAATTGTAATATCAACACATTCTTTACTATCACTATATGTATAAACAAATGCATCATTTTTTGAATGTACTAACATTTGTTTATGATAACCATCCTTTTCACTCTTTAATAATTTTATTTTTACCATTTTAATTTCCTATAATTCATTGCGTCTTTCAAAATATCTGCATCATTATCAAAAGTAACACATCCCAATGCTTCAATTGGTTTCACCCAATGCATTTCTAATAACTCATCTTTTTCTAATTTTTCTTTCCCACTTTTTTCATAAGCAATAAAATAAATATTTTCTTTCACATTACCATTAGGAATTTTATAAGTCGTAACATGTCTAAATTTAGTATCCAGAATCACTTCTATACCTGTTTCTTCTAATATTTCTCTATAAGCTGTTTGTTCTTCTGTTTCATTCTTTTCTACATGTCCTTTAGGAAAGCACCAATATCCGTCTAATTGTTGGATGATTAATATTTGTGAATCTTTCTTTTTATTTTGAAAGATAATTGCTCCACATGATTTTTCTACTTTGTTCATATAGTGATTATAACAAATTTATGCAATTTAAAAAGGAGCTTTCTTTATACTAGCTCCTCATTTTCATATTTTACGAATAGATATTTTCCAATTTGTACCTGTGGAAACATTGTAAGCTCTTGCAAATGATCCTTGGTTGATTGCGATACCAACACGATAAACAGAGTTGATATACAAAAGTGGAGAACCAATTGCGACTTCAGCGAAGGAATGTTGATAAACAACTTGGTTTTGATATGCAAGCATAGAATCATGATAAATAGATACTTCAAATCTTTCACCAAATTCAGGATTTAATTGGTAAAAATCATCTCTAGAAATAGAAGTCCATAAAGAACCAAAACGAACATCCAAAATATCAATACATCCACTAACAGACTGATTCTCATTATCAAAAGTTGTTTCAACAACATCTAAATCAACAATTTCAGATAAATCTAATGCGTTACCAACTTCTTCAAATGAAATCACACCTGAGGCAAGTCTAGCACCAGTATATGCATATACATCACGTCCATGGAATGTATAAGATAATTCAGTATTCTTTCTGCGATTAATACTTTCTTCTATTTCTCTAATTTCTGAGATACCACAATATTTATGAATATGTGTTAACGTTCCATTATTTGGAGTAACAATATACTTATTATCTTTTGTCTTAACAACAACAGATTTTCTATTTGTACCAACACCTGGATCTACAACCGAAACAAATACTGTCCCTTCAGGCCAATAGCTTACTGTTTGAAATAAACGATAACTACCTTCAAAAATTTGATATGGTGTAATATCATGTGTTAAATGATGGATTTTAATTTCTGGATCCACTTGTAAAGCAACACCTTCCATGGCACTTACTGCTCCATCTACAAGTCCAAAATCAGATTGAAAAACTAAAAATTTATTCATACATCCTCACTTTGTAAATGTAACTTTATATTCACTACCATGATTTACATGATAATGATTTTTGAAACTATCTTGATTCATCGCAAAAGAAATCTTATTCACTTCATTATTATAGAGAAGTGCCTTTCCTTTTTCGCTATCTCCAAAAGATTTATAGTAAGTAACATTTTCATCAAATAGTACTGTGTCTTCTTTTATGATTTTTGCGTGGACAGTATCACCATGTTTGATACCTAGTTGATCAAAATAATCCATATGGATATTTGTCCATAGATTACCAAAATTAGGGTCATCAATTTCCATATATCCTTCTACTGCGTTTTCATGAACAACTGGTTCAGGTAAATCAAACTTTTTGATTTCATCAACAGAATAAGATGGTCCAACTTGTTCATAAGTAATTACACCAGAAGCAAGTCTAGCTGCAGTATAACCAAATACATCTCTTCCAGCAAAAATAGCAACTTTATCATTATCTTTATTCTTTAAGCGATTAATTGATTCATCAATTTGACGTACTTCTTCAATACCACTTGTAACAGAAATATGTGTTAAAGCACCATTATCTGGAGTAACGATATAGTAACCATCTTTTGTTTTAGCTACACACGCTTTACGTGAAGTGCCAACACCTGGATCAACCACTGAAACGAAAATTGTTCCCTTTGGCCAAAAACGCATATATTGCATTAGACGATAAGATGCAGAATAAATATCGTATTGTGGAATATCATGGGTTGCATCAATCATTTCTAAAGTACGATCAACAGATTTTACTACACCATACATTGAAGCTACTGCTCCTTCCGCATAAGTGAAATCTGTTTGGAATACTAACATTGGTTTATTATAATCTATCATTTTTATACCTCTTTCTAAAATGGATAATAGAACATTGTTTTTGTTACAACAAATCTCATATACATACTAATTACAAATACAATAAGAGACATCAAACAAACCGCATAATCGGATCTTGTTAGTTTTCTAAAAGAATACCAACTTCTTTTCTTTAATTTACCATACCCTCTTAAACTCATCGCATTAGATATAACTTCAACTCGATCTAATGTAGAGAAAATAAGTGGAATAACCATTTTTACAGTCATAACAAATCTCTTAGAGAATTTTTCTTTTTTTGATAATTCAATACCACGTGCTTGTTGTGCTAAAGAAATATTATTATAATCTCTGATAATATCCGGGAAATATCTTAGAGTTAAAGATAAAGTTGTACATACTTTATATGGAATACCGATGTGATTTAAAGATGACGCAAATTCACTCGGATTAGTAGTGAAAATAAAAATCAATCCTAAAGGAACCATGGAAAAGTATTTTAATGTTTTTACCACAAGATAATAAAGTGTTTCTTTTGTCACAACAAAATAAGAATTAAATTGAAATAAAATCGTTCTTGTACCATATATTTCAGTGCCATAGTCAGGAGCTAAAATATACGTCAATAAAATATTCATAAACAAGAAAAATCCTACATATATCAAGATTAATTTAATCTGTTTAAATTGAATCCTTGCGATTTTAAACGCTACAAATGATATGGCCATCGTTAATAACATAATACGATAATCATATGTAAGCATTACCGCAAAAGACATCAATAAGAAACTCACTAATTTTGTAAGACCAGATAATTGATGGATAAAAGTATCTAGTTGTGAATAGGAAAACATTTTAATTTTCATATTTGATGTCCCCTTTCATGCGCAATAAATGTATCAATAAACGCTACACGATCTTCAATACCAGCCTTTGTTGCAAGAGTTGATAAACTAGTCTTCTTTAAGTTTGCTCGTTGAATCAATTCTTCATCTCCTAATACAACACTTGCAGGAGCATCGGCTATTTTTTGACCAGCTGTTAATACAATACTTCTCGTTGTATATTCCAACATCAAATGCATATCATGAGTAATCATAACAATTGCGATTCCCATTGCGTTCAAACTCTTCAAAAATTCCATAATTTCTGAATAACGTCTATAATCTTGTCCGGCAGTAGGTTCATCTAAGATGATCATTTTTGGTTGTAAAGCCAAAATAGAAGCAATTGTTACACGTTTTTTTTGCCCAAAAGATAATGCTGAGATTGGCCAATTACGGAAAGGATAAAGTCCACAAACTTTTAAAGTATCTTCAACTTTTTGTTTGATTGTTTCTTCATCAAAACCACGATTTCTTAATCCCATCGCAACTTCGTCAAATATCATCGTATTACAAATCATTTGATTTGGATTTTGTAAGACAAAGCCAATTAAATCAGCTCTTTCTTTTACAGATAAATCATTCATGTTTTGCCCATCAAAAACAAGTTCTCCACTATCCATTTTTTCAAAAGCACAAATGCATTTACAAAGAGTAGATTTACCTGCACCATTTCTACCAACAACTGAAATCATTTCTCCTTCATGAATGATTAAATTAACATCTTTCAAATGAGATTTCACACCATCATAAGAAAAGTTTAAGTTTGAAATGGTTAATAACGGTTTTTGTTCTTGAATGACAATTTCTTTTTTATTTGCATCATACCACTTGACTAATTTATTAGCTTCATCATGTAATTCATAATTTGTATCATCTGCTAAATGATCTACTTTTTCTAAATCTACCCCAGCATACTTCATAGCTTGAACATAAAGTGGTAGACGAATTCCATTTTCTTCTAATAATGTTGTTTGAAATAGAGCTTCTGGTTTGCCATCAAACAACACTATTCCTTTATTAATTAAAATAATACGATCAAGATGACAATGTAATACATCTTCTAAACGATGTTCAATAATTACAACTGTTTTCTTTTGTTGTTGATTAATCTGATCAATCAATTCAATAACAAGTTTTCCAGTTGCTGGATCTAAATTCGCTAATGGTTCATCAAACAACAAAATTGGTGCTTCATCAACCATTACACCAGCCATACAAACATCTTGTTTTTGACCACCTGATAACTCTAAAGGAGAATGTTCAAGATATTCACCCATTCCAACTAAATCTGCAACCTTAGAAACTATTTTATGCATTTCATCTGTATCTACATTGCTATTTTCTAAAGCGAAAGCGATATCTTCTCCAACATTCAAGCCAACAAATTGACTATCTGCATCTTGCATAACAGTGCCGACCAATTTACTGCTAGTAAAAATATCTAATTTTTCACTATCAACACCATTGATGAAGAGTTTTCCTTCTTTCTTACCTGGATAAGCAAATGGAATTAAACCATTGATACAACTTCCAATTGTTGATTTTCCACTACCACTTGGTCCAACGATTAATACCTTTTCACCTTCTTCAATCTTCAAATTGATATGATGTAAAGTTGGTTTTTTCTGGGATTTATACTGAAAGGAAAAATCTTTAAATTCAATCATCGTACTCATTCAAAAACCTCTCATAAATAGAAAAACCCGTTAAAGAAGAAAAATCTTCAATAACGAGTTTAGAAACAATTATTCCTGATCCAAAGAACCTGTCTTTGTACGTGTCTTGGAATATGCCGCTGCTAATAAAGAACATACAACGATGGAAGAAATACCATCCGCAATGAAACTCGTTAATCCTTGCAAGAATACTTTATTAACAGGTTCTGCGTAGATAACGATATCCAATACTGGAGCTACCAATAACCACGCAATTGCATTACCAATTACATTGATAACAATAATTGTTAAGATTGTCTTTTTATTGAATTCGCCTTCTTCAAGTTTTGTATAGTAATAAGCAATACCAGCTGCTAAACCACATACACCAGAAGCTACTACCCAACTCCACCAAACAGATCCATAGAAAATGAAATCGTTAAGTGTATGACCAATTACCGCAATCAAGCAACTTGCAATAGGTCCAAATAAGCATCCAAAGAATGCAGATACACCATATGCCAATTGGAAGTTTGTTTCTGGAATTGGACTTGGAATCTTAACATAAGCAAATAAGACAAAGAATAAAGCTGCGCCTAATGCTGTAGCTACCATTGTCTTCGTTGAAAATAAACTCTTCTTTTCCATAAGAATTCCCCCTTAATGTTTTTAAGTATAGCTCAATCAAATTAGATTGAAAATAAATATTTTATATTTTGTCAATGTAAGCGTTTCAAAAACAGAACTATTCTAGATTTGTATAGCCCATCAAGTAATGATCTACTTCTTTAGCACATCTTCTACCTTCATCAATTGCCCAAACAACTAATGATTGTCCACGATGGGTATCACCACAAGTAAATACTTTTTCTTGGCTTGTTTGATAACAACCTTCTTTTGTTTGAATAACATTACGTACTGTAGTTTCAACTTTAAATGCATCTTTTACATATGCTTCGCATCCCGTAAACCCAGCCGCAATAATTAATAAATCACATGGAATTTTCTTTTCTGTACCTTGTACTTCAACAAGTTTTCCATTTTCAAACTTTGTTTGAACAATTTCAATTTCTTTTAATTTTCCTTTTTTTGTGATTAATTGTTTGACTGTTGTTTGAAAGATTCTAGGATCTTTTCCAAACACAGCAATAGCTTCTTGTTGACCATAGTCAGTCTTTAAGACTTTAGGCCACTCTGGCCAAGGATTATCTTTACTACGTTCAACTGGAGCAGCAGGCATCATTTCTAATTGTGTTACAGAAGCACATCCATGACGAATACATGTTCCTACACAATCATTCCCTGTATCTCCTCCACCAACGATAACGACATGTTTTCCTTTAGCTGAAATAAAAGTTCCTTCTTGTAGATGATGATCTAATAAACTTTTTGTTGTGGATGTTAAAAAATCAACTGCATAATATACACCATCTGTTGTATCAATATTTTCAACATTTAAAGAACGAGCTTGTTTCGCTCCACAAGCAAGGATTACCGCATCAAATTCTTTTAAAAGAGTATTCGCTTTTGTATCTTTACCAACATCCACACCAGTATGGAAGATAACCCCTTCTTCTTCCATCAATTGCTGTCTTCTTTGAATCACCGATTTATCTAGTTTCATATTTGGAATACCGTACATCAATAAACCACCAATACGATCTTCTCTTTCAAACACTTCTACGAAATGGCCTCTTTTATTCAAACGATCAGCCACTGCAAGTCCTGATGGTCCTGCACCAATAACCGCAACTTTTTTTCCAGAACGAACAGATGGAATCTGTGGCTGCATCGTCCCCGTTTCAAAAGCATGTTCAATAATATAATATTCATTTTCATGAATCGTTACAGGGTTTCCATTAACACCATTTAAACAAGCTTTTTCACAAAGCGCTGGACAAACACGTGAAGTGAATTCAGGAAATGAACTCATCTTTAACAAACGTGCTAAAGCGTGATTAGGATTACCTTTATAGATTTCATCATTCCATTCTGGAATCAAATTATGTAAAGGACATCCTGTGACCATTCCTTTCAACTTCAAAGCTGATTGGCAATATGGTACTCCACAATTCATACATCTTGCGCCTTGTTTTCTACGTTCTTCTTCATTCATTGGTATATGAAATTCATTGAAATTTTGAATACGTTCTAAAGATGATACAATTGCGTTATCTTCTCTATCATATAATAGAAATCCATCAATCTTTCCCATATTACGCTCCTTTCTTCATTGTTTGGAATGCTTCAAACTCTGCTTTATCATGCGCAATGCCTTGTTCTTCAAAGTGAGATATCAAAGTCAACATCTTTGCGTAGTCACTTGGAACGATCTTTTTGAATTCTGTTGCGTAGTCTTCAAAATTCTTTAAGATCTTTTTCGCTTTAGGACTATGTGTTTCTTGATAATAATCTTGAATCATTTCTTTTAATTGTTGTTTATCATATTTATCATGTACTTCTTGAACAGTTACAAGTGATTTATTTAACTTTTTGTATAAATCATGATCCTGATCCAATACATACGCAATACCACCAGACATACCTGCAGCGAAGTTCTTACCAACTTTACCTAAAACAACAACTTTACCACCAGTCATATATTCAAGGCCATGATCTCCACAACCTTCAACAACTGCTTCTGCTCCTGAATTACGTACACAGAATCTTTCTCCAGCAATACCTTCAAAATAAGCTTTACCACTAGTAGCACCATAAAGTGCAACATTACCAACAATGATATTTTCACTTGGATCATATTTTGATTTAGAATCAGGTGTCACAACAATCTTACCACCTGATAAACCTTTACCTACATGATCATTAGCATCGCCTTTTAAATAAAGTGACATTCCTTTTGGAATAAATGCACCAAAGGATTGACCACCGCCACCATTACACTCAACAACATATGTATCTTCTTCTAAAGTATCATTACATTTTTCTGTAATTAATGAGCCTAATAATGTTCCTGTTGTTCTATTTTCACTAGAAACATGAATTGCATATTTGAATGGCTTCTTCTTTTCTATATATGGTAAGAAAGAAGGAATTAATTCTTTTTCATCAATTGTTTGATCTAAATGGAAGTCAAAGGATTCCCCTTCAACATGATGTCTAAATTCAGCCTGAGAAACTTCTGTATGTACAAGTCTAGACAAATGAATATTTGTATTATCTTTCACTTTCAAACAATCATTTCTACCAACCATTTCATCAATTGTATGGAAACCAAGTTGAGCCATGATTTCACGTAGTTCTTCCGCGATAAACTTCATAAAGTTCATAACATGTTCTGGTTTTCCTTTAAATCTTTTACGTAGCTCTTCATTTTGAGTCGCAACACCGAATGGACATGTATCTAAAGAACATACACGCATCATCATACATCCCATGGAAACAAGTGGACCAGTCGCAAAACCAAATTCCTCTGCACCTAAAAGACACGCAATCGCAACATCTCTACCACTCATTAATTTACCATCTGTTTCAATGATAACTTTTTCTCTTAAACCATTTTCAATAAGTGCTTGTTGTGCTTCTGAAATACCTAATTCCCAAGGCATACCTGCATGATGGATAGAAGAACCAGGAGCTGCACCTGTACCACCATCAAAACCAGATATTAAAATAACTTGTGCCCCAGCTTTTGCGACACCACTAGCAACAGTACCAACACCAGCTTCAGAAACTAATTTCACAGAAATACGTGCATTATAATTTGCGTTCTTTAAGTCATAAATCAATTGTGCAAGATCTTCAATCGAATAAATATCATGATGTGGTGGTGGTGAAATCAAGGATACACCTGGTGTAGAAAATCTTGTTTTAGCAACCCAAGGATAAACTTTAACACCTGGTAAATGTCCACCTTCACCTGGTTTTGCACCTTGTGCCATTTTGATTTGAATTTCTTTAGCACTGTTCAAATAAGCAGAAGTAACACCAAATCTACCAGAAGCAACTTGTTTGATTGCTGAATTCTTGAGTGTTCCAAAACGCAATGAATCTTCTCCACCTTCTCCAGTATTACTTTTTCCACCTAACGTATTCATCGCAATAGCCATTGTTTCATGTGCTTCTTGTGAAATGGAACCATATGACATCGCACCTGTTTTAAATCTTTTAACAATATTTTCAACTGGTTCTACTTCATCTAAAGGAATTGGTGTATTTTGTGGATCAAATACTAATTCATCACGTAATGTATGTGGATGTTTTTGATGTAATAATGTTGTATATTCTTTAAATTCTTCATAGCTTCCATCACGTACTGCTTTTTGCAAGGCTACGATTACATCTGGAGAATAAAGATGTTCATTTGCTTGATTATTACTTCTTAACGCATGATATCCCGTTGAATCTAGCGTTGTATCAACACCTAATCCTAAAGAATCAAAAGATTGATCATGATTTTTAATAACAAAGTTTTCAATAGTTTCAATTGTACATCCTCCAACTTTCCAAGAAATACCAGGAAAGTAAGTTTGTACAAATTCTTTATCCAATCCCATTGCTTCAAAGATCTTAGAAGATTGATAGGATTGTAAACAAGAAATACCCATTTTCGCTGCAGTCTTAACAATACCAGATAACAATGCTTCATTGTAATCATCAATTGCAGAATGATAGTCTTTATTTAACATTCCTTTTTCAATGAGTTCAACAACGCAATCTTGTGCTAAATACGGATTGATTGCACGTGCGCCAAAGCCTAATAAAGCAGCACATTGATGTACATCTCTTGCTTCACCTGTTTCAATAATCAAAGAAACTTGTGTTCTTTTCTTTGTATTTACCAAGTGAGTTTCCACTGCACTCACCGCAAGTAAACTAGGAATAGCGACATGGTTTTCATCAATTCCTCTATCTGAAAGAATCAAAATATTTGAACCATTATTATACGCTCTATCACAAGCAACACATAAAGCATCTAATGCTTTCTTTAATGATGTATGTTTGTAATAGAGTAATGAAATATCTTCTGTATGAAAACCAGGTTTATTTAGCGTTCTGATTTTCATCAGATCTAAGCTTGTTAAAATTGGATTATTTACTTCGAGTACGCGACAATTTTCACCTGATTCTTGTAGTAAGTTACCATCTGAGCCAATATAAACAGTTGTATCAGTAACAACCTTTTCACGAATCGAATCAATCGGAGGATTTGTTACTTGAGCGAATTGTTGATGAAAGAAATCAAACAAGGAGCTTGGCTTTTCATTTAATACCGCAATTGGAATATCTCTACCCATGCTAGCTGTTGGTTCAACACCATTTGCAGCCATTGGTAAAATACCATTTTTTACTTCCTCATAAGTATATCCAAATACTTTATATAGTTTGTCTCTTTCAATTTGAGAATATTCATGTACTTTCTGATTTGGAATCTTGATATCAGAAAGATGCATTAAATTCATATCTAACCATTCACCATAAGGTTTCGCATCAGCGTATTTTTGTTTTACCTCTTCATCCGTCAAAATACGCTTTTGTTTTGTGTCAACAAGTAACATCTTACCAGGCATTAATCTAGATTTCTTTTTGATATGTTCACTTGGAATTTCTAATACCCCAACTTCACTCGCTAAAATTAAACGATCATCATCTGTTACATAATAACGAGATGGTCTTAAGCCATTACGGTCTAATGTTGCACCAACGATATCACCATCAGAGAAAATCATTGCGGCTGGTCCATCCCATGGTTCCATCATTGTTGCGTAATAATGATAGAAATCTCTACGTGAACTTTCCATAGCTTGATTATGTTTAAAAGGTTCTGGAATCATTAACATCATAGCTAATGGCAAATCCATTCCACTGTAGTATAAAAATTCTAATGTATTATCCACCATAGCGGAGTCAGAACCACTTGCGTTAATGACAGGATAAATTTTATCTAAATCATCTTTTAAAAGTTCACTTGACATTGTTTCTTCACGAGCAAGCATACGATCCGCATTACCACGAATTGTATTGATTTCACCATTATGTGCAATAAATCTATATGGATGTGCTCTTTGCCAACTAGGAGTCGTATTAGTTGAAAAACGAGAATGTACGATTGCAATAGCTGTTTGATAATCAGTATCTTTCATATCTTCATAGAAAGCGCGTAATTGATTTACTAAGAACATTCCTTTATATACAATCGTACGAGAAGAAAGAGAACAAATGTAAGTATCTTCACTACCTTGTTCAAATTCACGTCGTGTTATATATAACATGCGATCAAAATCGATGCCTTTTTTACAATCTTTTGGTTTATCAATAAAAACTTGTTGGATACTAGGCATACAAGAAACTGCTTTATCTCCTAATATTTCTGGATAAACAGGAACATCTCTCCACCCCAGAATATTTAAACCATTCTTTTTCGCAATCACCTCAAACATTCTTTTTGCGAATGTACACGCTAAAGAATCTTGTGGTAAAAAGAACATTCCAATGCCATAAGATCTTTCATCTTTTAAAGTGATTCCAATCTTTTTGCATTCCTTCGAAAAGAATTTATGAGAAATCTGCATTAAGATTCCAACACCATCGCCAACTTTACCACTTGCATCATGACCAGCACGGTGATCCAATTTTTCTACAATTTTTAAAGCATCATCTAATACTTTGTGATCTGCATGACCATCAATATTAACAATGGTTCCAATTCCACATGCATCTTGTTCAATATTTTCCCATATTCTTTCCATATATACACCTCACACAATAACTAAAAATTTACTATTTTTAATTATTTAACGCAATATATTTTCATGAATATGATGTAAAATATTTAGAATTTTCTGAAAATAATAATATTTTGTTTCAAAAGAAGAAAGGAAAAGAAGAACGTCAACTTCTCGCAAATTTTATACATCTATTGAAAAAGGATCAGATTTTGTT
>CAVFDO010000063.1:0-13623 GCA_963621095.1 bacterium | reverse complement strand
GTTCAAAGTTATCTAAAAAAATAAAACATATGTTAAAACATCTTTATATTCAAAACTTTATTCTGATTGATGAAATAAATTTAGACTTTGAAGAGGGGTTTAGTGCTTTTACAGGAGAAACAGGTGCTGGTAAATCTATCTTAATAGATGCAATCAGTACACTTTCTTTTTCTCGTGCATCTGCTTCTTTAATATCAAAGGGAAAAGATAAAGCCATCATAGAGGCTACATTTGACATTTCATCTGATAAACATGCTTGTGAGGTTATGGAAGAAAGTGGTTTTGATGTACAAGATGAAACTACATTTACACGTGAAATTCATTCAAATGGGAAAAGTGTTACACGGATTGATCATAGAGTTGTTACATCTTCTTTAATGAAAGATGTTTTGAAATATCAAATAGATATTCATGGTCAAAGAGATAATGCTTATCTTTTAAATACTGCTACACATATTCATTTATTAGATGATTATTTAAATGATTTAGATTTATTACAACAAGTTAAAGAATCCTATAAGAAATATGATTCTTTATGTAAAGAAAAAGAAGATGCTCTTAAAGATACTTATAATGAAAGTGATGCAGAATTCTTTATGTATCAAATTCAAGAAATCGAAAATGCAAACCTTAAACATGGAGAAGATAAGGAACTTGAAGAAAAAGAAAAAAACTACAAACTGATGAAAGATATGTTAGATAAATTAAATGCAATCTTTCATTTATATGATGAAGAAATATCTGGTGGCTTATATAAGTTAAATAAACTTGTTTCTTCTTTGAAAAGTAATGATTCCATTGAACCAATTCAAACAACAATCAATGATTCATATTATTCTATGAATGATGCAATAGAACAATTACATCGTGTTTTAGATGATATGGATATGAGTGAAGATGATGTTAATGCAATGGAAGAAAGAATTTTTGAAATTCAAAAGTTAAAAAGGAAATATGGAAGAACAATTGAAGATATTTTCTTAAAAAAAGAAGAATTACAAAATCAAGTTAAGAAAATCACTCATAAACAGGAATATTTAAATCAAATTGACGCAAAAATCAATTCTGCCTTTGATGAATATCAATCCTATGCATCGAAATTATCTAAAGTAAGAAAAGAAGGTAGTCATAAATTAGATGAAGAAATTCAAAAACATCTTGAAGATTTGATGTTACCTAATGCGAAGTTCTATACAGAAATTAAAGAAGATGACCCTTCTATTTTTGGAAATGATCATGTTGAATTTTTAATTCGTATGAATCAAGGCGAAGATTTGAAACCATTGAATAAAACAGCTTCTGGTGGAGAACTCTCAAGATTGATGTTAGGTTTGAAAATTATTTTTACACATTTACAAGGTATTCAAACAGTTATTTTTGATGAAATTGATACAGGTGTCTCTGGCCCTGTTGCTAGCAGTATTGGAAAGAAGATGAAATTGTTATCAGAAAATACACAAGTGTTTTCAGTTACACATTTAGCACAAGTTGCTGCATGTTGCGACCATCATTATTTTGTGAGTAAAAGTGATGCGGATGGTGTTACTCATTCTTCTGTTAAATTATTAAATCAAAAAGAAAGTATTGAACAATTAGCTATTATTGCTTCAGGTGAAATCACCAAAGCATCTTTATCTGCCGCAAAAGAACTTTATCAAAGGAATCATCAATGAGTAAGGTATATTTTCATATTGATTTAAATGCTTTCTTTGCGTCATGCGAAGAATTATTAGATCCATCTTTAAAAGGAAAACCACTTGTAGTAAGTGGAAACACAAGAAGAAGTGTTGTTTCTACTGCATCATACGCTGCTAGAAAGTATGGTATCCATAGTGCAATGCCAATTCAACAAGCATTACAATTATGTAAAGAATTAATAGTAGTGAATGGGCATTATGCATATTATTCAGATTTATCAAAACAATTTATGAGTATCATATATAATTACACAAATCTAGTAGAACAAGCTTCTATTGATGAATGTTATGTTGATATGACAGAAGTTATCAAAAAATATCCAAAGCCTTTAGATTTAGCTTTTGAAGTGCAAAGAAGAGTATTAGAAGAAGTTGGTCTTCGCTGTTCGATTGGCGTTGCTCCAAATATGTTTTTAGCGAAAATGGCGAGCGATATGAAAAAACCAATGGGTATAACAGTATTAAGAATAAGAGATGTTCCCGAAAAGATGTGGCCTTTATCTATTTCTGAAATGAGAGGTGTTGGTAAAAGAACATTAAGTGTTATGGAAGATTTAGATATCCATACAATTCGTGATTTAGCGACGTATCAAGATGTAGAACGATTAAGACCGATTTTTGGTAAAAATACAGAAGCAATGATTCGTCGAGCAAATGGATATGATGATCGTACATTAATTACAGAATTCGATTCAAAAAGCATGGGAGTTTCTGAAACTTTATTAGAAGATGTTACTGATTATGATGAATTAAAAGGTTTGATTCGTTCTTTGTGTAGAAAATTATCAAAACGTTTAAAAGAAAGTCATAAAGCAGGTTATCATGTATCTATTAGAATCTGTTATTATGATTTTCGAAATGCGAATAAAAGTAAGAAGTTATCTAATCCAATCTGGAAAAGTGATGATTTATTTGTACAAGCAATGTCATTGTTTGATGAATGCTATGAAGAGGGAGAATCTGTACGTTTGATTGGAATATCGGTATCTGATTTTGAAGAGGAAGAAATTCTTGCGAAACAATATAGTCTTTTTGATGGACCTCAAGAAGAAAATATGAATGAAATCTTACAAGAATTGAATCAACAATTAGGTAGCAAGGGCTTTGTTAGAGCGTCAAGTTTATTGGAGAAATAATATGTTGAAATATAGAAAAATAAAAGAAAAAGATAATCTAGTGATGGCGCAAATCATTCGTAAAAACTTAGAAAAATATCATTTAGATATTCGTGGAACAGCATATTTTGATCCACAATTAGATGCGTTGAGTACTTATTATGACGAAAAGCTAGAAAAAAGATGTTATTTTGTTGTACTTAATGAAAAAGATGAAGTTGTTGGTGGAGCAGGTGTTGCGGAATTTGATGGAATTGATTGTTGTGCTGAATTACAAAAGTTATACTTTGATGATTCTGTTAAAGGAAAAGGTTATAGTAAAGAATTATTTATGATACTAGAGGATTGGTGCAAAGAAGCTGGCTATAAAAGTATGTATTTAGAAACACATAGTAGTTTAGCTGTTGCGATACATTTATATCAAAAGCTAGATTTTCGAGAAATAGAAAAACCAAAATCTGTTGTGCATAGTACGATGGATCATTTTTATCTGAAGAAATTATAATTTAGGACTACTTATGAAATTGAAAGAGGCATATCAACGATATCTTGTTCATATTCGTGTGAATGAAGGAAAAAGTGAAAAAACAATTCAATCTTATTCTGAAGATTTGAAACAATATTTACAATGGTTAGAACGAAATCATATTTCTAATGTTGAAAAGATTTGTTTGCAAGATATTCAAAAATTTATTGTAGAACAAAATCAAATCAAATCCAGTGCTTCTGTTGTAAGAATGTGTGCTTCTATTCGTTCATTTCACCAAGATTTATCTTTTATGTATGATATTAATGATCCATCAAAGAATATTGAAGTACATAAAGATACGAAACGTTTACCTGTTTTTTGCACAGTAGAAGAAATCACAAGATTGATGAATTCTTTTGATGATACAGATCCAAGTCAATATTTAGAACATGCGATATTAGAATTAATATATGATTGTGGTTTGAGAGTTTCAGAAGCAGTTTCATTAACTTTAAATCGAGTAGATTTAGATACAAAAAAATTACGAGTCTTAGGAAAAGGGGATAAAGAAAGAATTGTTCCAATCCCAACAGCATCAATATCTTTTCTGAAATATTATCGTGATGTAATTCGTATAAATTTTTTTAAAACAAAAACAAATTTATTTTTCATTAATCGATATGGCAGAAAAATAACTTCTAAATATGTAGAAGAACTTCTACAAAAGAAATGTGTTGAATGTAATTTCCAAAAACATATTACACCACATAAGTTAAGACATAGTTATGCAACACATATGTTACAAGGTGGTGCTGATTTAAGAAGTATTCAAGAAATGCTTGGACATTCTAATATTTCTACAACTGAAATTTATACACATGTAACAAATAAACAATTATTTGAAGCTTATGATGCATCACATTCTGATGCATTTAACGAAAAATTAAACTTCAAAAAACAGAAATGAGATCGTTCTTTTGAACGATTTTTTTGAAATATGAACATTATTTTCTTGAAATAATTATGAAAACTTTTCATGAAAGTGTGAACGAAATGTGAAAATAATTTCAATTTTGTATTGCAATTGAAAACAAGTGTGTTTAGAATAGAAACGTATTTTAAATACAAAGGAGAGAAAAAGTTATGAAGAAGAAATTATTGGTTAGTACCATGGCGCTTGCAATGCTCGTGGGCTGTTCTTCAAGTGGTGGAGCTGGTTCAACAGCTGGATCCAGTACTGCTTCAGGTAGTTCTGTAACAATTGCTACAGATACAGATATCTTAAGCATGAATTCCTCAACTGCTACTGATGGAACATCTTTCGTTGCATTGACAATGTGTGAAGCTGGTTTAACACAGTTAAACGAAAAGAATGTTGCTGAACCTGATTTAGCAGAGAGTTGGGAAGTAAGCGATGATGGATTGGAATATACATTCCATATCAGAGAAGATGCTAAGTGGTCAGATGGAACTGCGTTAACAGCAAATGACTTTGTATATGCATGGAATCGTTTGATTGATCCTGATACAGCAAGTGAATATGCATTCTTGATGGACAAAAATGCAGAAAGCAATACTACAAATGTTAAAGATTGGGAAGCTGAAGATGATTACACATTAAAGGTTACATTAAGTAAACCATGTGATTTCTTCTTATCCTTATGTGCATTCCCATCACTATTCCCATTGAATGAAGAATTCACAGAAGCTCAGGGTGATCAATATGCATTAAGCCTTGATAACATGTTATATTGTGGCCCATATAAGATGACAGAATGGACAGCAAATACTTCTTGGAAGTTTGAAAAGAATGATCAATATTGGGATGCTGATAGTTACAGTGACAATGTTGATGAAGCTAACTGGAGACTTGTTCAAGGTCAATCAGCTATCCTTGATTATCAAGCTGGCAACCTTGATTATGTTAAGTTAACAAGTGAAGTTATTGATGACTATGCAGGTCAAGAAGATGTTGTTACATCTCTATCTGGATATGCTTGGTATCTATCATTGAACTTCCACAATGAATATCTAGCTAATGACAATATCCGTAAGGCTATTGCGTATGCAATCAACACTGATGAATTATGTACTTCTGTATTAAAAGATGGTTCTGAACCTTTAGATGGTATCGTTACTAAGTCTACAACAGCTAATGCTGATGGAGAAGACTTCAGAGATATTTCCGGAACAGTTGTTCTTGGATATGATGAAGACAAGGCTAAAGAATACTTCGAAGCAGGTTGCAAGGAACTAGGTGTAAGTTCTATCTCTGTTGAATTCTTATATGAAGATGCAGATGTATCTAAGAACGTTGCTGCATATGTTATGAGTGCTCTTGAAAAGGCCGGTTTCGAAACTGAAGCAAAGTGTGAACCTAAGAAGAGTAGATTACAAGATATGCAAAATGATAATTACACTATTGCATTACATAGATGGGGACCTGACTATGCTGATCCACAAACATACATGGATCTATTTGTAACAGGTGCTTCTAACAACTATGGTCATTATGAATCTACAAAGTATGATACTTTAATTAACACAGCTCTAACAACAGATGCTGCTGACTCTAAGAAGAGATGGGAAGACTTCGCAGAAGCTGAAAAGGTTCTTGTAAACGAAGAAGTTGCTATCGTGCCTCTCTATCAGTCTGGTAACACAGCTCTTCAAAATACGAAGTTAACTGGTATCCAATATCATGGTGCTGGTGTTGATAACTATCGTCACATGAAACTTGCTGCTTAAGAAAAAAATATAATCATTATAAGGGTGAGTATTCACCCTTATAATCTTTTTTAGAAAGGGGATTTATGAAAAAGTATATTGGAAAAAGATTACTTATCAGTATTGGTACTTTATTAGTAATATTACTTGTCCTATTCTTTATGATGGACATGATGCCAGGATCTCCATTTAACGATGAAAAATTAACTGAGGCACAGAAAGCTTTGTTGTATGCAAAATATGGTTTGGATCAACCATTTCTCACTCGTTTTATTACATATTTTAAGAATATGTTAACTGGTGACTTTGGAGTATCTTACGCTATCAACAAAGACTTCGCTGTTAGTTCAATGATTTCATCTCGTTTATGGATTTCTATTAAACTTGGTTTATTAGCTATGGTAATTGGAACTGTATTTGGTTTGATTCTAGGTATCTTAGCTGCATTGAACCACAATACATGGATTGATACATTATGCTCAACAATTTCTGTTATTGGTGTTTCTGTACCATCTTATGTATTTGCGTTGATCTTATGTTATTTTATCGCTTATAAATTAGGATTATTCCCAATTTTATATAATGCTTCACAAGAAGGACAATCTCTTGTACTTCCAGCAATCGCATTAAGTTTCTCTCCTACCGCAAATATTGCTCGTTTTACAAGAAGTGAAATGTTAGATGTTTTGAATTCAGATTATATCTTATTAGTTAAATCTAAAGGTTTAAAAGATTATAAAGTTATTTTAAAACACGCAATGAGAAACTCTTTAATTCCTATTATTACAATTATGGGACCATTATTAGTTAACTTGTTAACTGGTTCTTCTGTTGTTGAAAAAGTATTTGGGATTCCAGGTGTTGGTACTTTATTAATTACAGCGATTCAAATGAATGACTATAACGTTACAATTGCTTGTGCGTTTGTATACTCATTAATGTATATTATTGCAGTATTTGTTGTCGATGTATTGTATGGTGTCATTGATCCTAGAATTCGTGTATCTAAGGATGGAGGTAAATAATCATGAGTCAAAATTTAAATTATGAATTTTCAGAAAATGATTTTAAATTAGCCTATGATAAAGATGACAAGTTAATGGATAAAAACTATGTCGCTACATCCTATGCCAAAGATGTATGGAGAAACTTTAAAAAGAATAAAGGTGCTTTGATTGCTGCAGTATTAATTGTCATTATCGTTATTATGGCAATTGTTGGGCCTATGATGAATGATCATACATATAAGTCCATCATTACAGAACATGCAAACCTTGTTCCTAGAATTCCTGGACTTGAAAAGCTTGGTATCTTTAATGGTATGCGTAATGGTGAAAATCAATACGTGGCGAAAGGATTTGCAGATGTATATTATTGGTTTGGTACAGATGCTTTAGGACGTGACTTATGGACACGTGTTTGGAGTGGTACAAGAATTTCCTTGTTAATTGCTTTAGTAGCTGTATTAATCGATGTATGTATTGGTATGATCTATGGATTGATTTCTGGTTTCTTTGGTGGGGCTGTTGATATGTTCATGCAAAGATTTGCTGAAATCTTAAATGGAATTCCAACACTTGTTATTGTCGTATTATTTGGTTTGATTTTAGAACCAGGTATAACTTCTATCATCTTTGCATTGATGATTACTGGTTGGATTGGCATGGAACGTATTACTCGTGCACAAGTATTAAAAGTAAAAGAACAAGAATATGTATTAGCTGCACAGACATTAGGAGCAAAAGATTTCTATATTATTTTCAAAGAAATTCTTCCTAATATCTTTGGTCAAATTATTATTGAATCTATGTTCTCAATTCCAAATGCAATTTTCACTGAAGCATACTTATCTTTCGTAGGTGTTGGTGTTCCTGAACCTACTGCTTCACTTGGTTCATTAATTTCTTCTGGATATAATTCCATGATTACATATCCACATATGTTAATGATACCTGTTATTGTTCTTGGAATATTAATGTTAAGCTTTAACTTATTAGCTGACGGATTAAGAGATGCTTTTGATCCTAAGATGAATCGATAAAAGGAGGGTACTATGACACAAACGATTAAACGTGATAAGAAAGACAGAGTACTTTCCATTCGTGATTTAAATATTTCATTTAAAACAAATTATGGCGTAGTAAATGCAATTCGTGGTGTTCGTCTTGATTTATTTAAAGGTGAAACAATTGCAATTGTTGGTGAATCAGGTTCTGGTAAATCTGTTACTTGTAAAACAATTATGGGTATTCTAGATTCAAATGGAATTATTGATTCCGGTGAAATTACTTTGTTTTATAAAGATGAAAATGGTGAAGAAAAAACAGCTGATCTAACAAAAATGTCACAGAAACAAATTCGTTATGAATTCTGTGGTAGAAAGATAGCGATGGTTTTCCAAGATCCTATGACATCTTTAGATCCAACAATGACAATCGCGAAGCAAATCATGGAACCTATGATTGAACATCGTCATATGTCTAAATCTGAAGCAAAAGAACATGCATTAGATTTATTGAAAAAAGTAGGTATTGAAAATCCAGAAAAGAGAATGAAACAATATCCTCATGAGTTATCTGGTGGTATGAGACAAAGAGTAGTTATTGCGATTGCGTTGGCTTGTGATCCTGATATCCTAATTTGTGATGAACCTACAACTGCATTGGATGTAACAATTCAAGCAAAAATTATTGAATTAATTAAATCAATTCAAGATGAAAAAGGAATTTCAGTTATCTATATTACACATGACCTTGGTGTCGTTGCGAAGGTGGCTGATTATGTCGCTGTAATGTATGCTGGTAGAATTGTTGAGAAGGGTAGAGTCAATGAAATCTTCTATGATCCTAGACATCCTTATACATGGGGCTTATTAGCATCTATGCCTGATACAGATACTTCTAGTGATCGTTTATTTGCGATTGCTGGTTCTCCACCAGATTTAACAAACCGTATCAAAGGTGATGCGTTCGCTCCAAGAAATCCTTATGCTTTAAACATTGATTTCCAATTAGAACCACCTATGTTTGATGTTGGTGGACAACATAGAGTTGCTTCTTGGTTATGCGATCCAAGAGCTCCAAAGATTGAATTACCACTTGATTTAAAAGAAAAACTTGAAAAGATGAAGAAGGAGGCAGGATTAGAATGACAGAGACAAAAAAACCTCTACTTCATGTAGAAAATTTAAAACAGTATTTCAAAATTTCTAGAACATTTACAACGAAAGCTGTAGATGGTATCTCCTTTGATATTTATGAAGGTGAAACATATGGTCTTGTTGGTGAATCGGGTTCTGGTAAATCAACAACTGGTCGTAGTATTATTCGTCTTTATAATCCAACAGATGGAAAAATCATTTTTGATGGAAGAGATATTTCTAAGAAACTAAGCAAAGATGATGAAAGTTATTTACGTACTAATATGCAGATGATTTTCCAAGATCCAATGGCTTGTTTAAATCCTCGTAAAAAGGTAAAAGAAATTATCGCACAAGGATTAGAAATTCATCATGTATGTTCATCTAAAGAAGAAGTAGAAGAAAAAGTATATGCCATCTTAGAAAAAGTTGGTCTTTCTAAAGAACAAGCTACTCGTTTCCCATCACAATTCTCTGGTGGTCAAAGACAACGTGTTGGTATCGCTAGAGCACTTGTTATGAATCCTAAACTTGTAATTGCGGATGAATGTATTTCCGCATTAGACGTTTCTATTCAGGCTCAAGTAGTCAATTTGATGAAAGATCTACAAGATGAACTTGGAACAACATATCTGTTCATTGCACATGATTTATCAATGGTTAAGTATATCTCTAATCGTATTGGAATTATGCATCTAGGACATATTGTTGAAACGGGTACAACAGATGAAATTTTCTCAAATCCAATTCATCCATATACAAAATCTTTATTATCAGCAATTCCTCATCCAAATCCAATTGTGGAAAAGCAACGTGTTGCGTTAACATATGATAAAGATAAAGAAGGTGTTGATTACACAAAGGGTACTGAACACAAATTATCTGATACACATATCGTTCTTGCGACAGATGAAGAATTCGCAAAGTGGACTGCATAAATTTTAAGATTCTCACGATTTTGTGAGAGTCTTTTTATATTGTTTATTTATGAAAAAGATATACACTATATACATATGACGAAAATTTTAGGGTCAAAATTGTTTAATGATGTAAGTGATGAACTGTGTATAGAATTTATAAATGATGTTAAAGATATTGTATGTATAGATGATTATCAAAAACTTAAAAATTATACACATCATTACTATACTACAAGGTATCAACATTGTTTGAATGTAGCTTGGTATTCTTTTTTGATGAGTCGCAAATTACATTTAGATTCTAGAAGTTGTGCAAGAGGTGCGATGTTACATGATTTTTATTTGTATGAAAATATTCATACAAAAGAAGAAACGAAACGACATATTCAGAATCATCCAAAGATAGCATTACAAAATTCTCAAAAATATTTACGATTAAATCCTATAGAAACTGATTGTATCATTCATCATATGTGGCCAAGAGTAAACGGAAAGCCAAATACGAAAGAAGGGGTTATTGTTACAATTGCGGATAAATACGCTGCTAGTTTAGAACTTTGTTCTCATCCATTTTATGCTTTTCCTAAATGGATGAGTAAAATGTTATCTTCCTTTCAAAATAACTTTATGAAATAGTACGCACTTTTTTTTGCCTACTTTTTTTATTTGTATATTCAATTATTATATTTCTTGTAAACGGAGAAATATTGAAATGAACAAAACATACATTGCATTAGAACTAAAGAATAAAGAATTAAACATTGACACAATTTATTTTACAGATAACTATCTAAGTAAAGGTGTGATCAATCCAGCAATGCAAAAGCAATACACAACAGAAGAAATAAATGCTCTTGAAATTGCAGCATTAACTGCACCAAAAGAAGCGATGATTGCGATATCTTCTTATGAACCTTCCGCAACTTTATGGTTTAATGATGAAGATTCTTTGAAGATTGTGTCTTATACAGATGCATTAAAAATCAAAGATAACATGATTTTAACATCTAATGATCAAGTAGTCGCAACAGCGATTTCTTATTTAAAAGATATTCCATTAACAGAAAAAAAACTAACTGCATTACATTCATCTTTAGAAATAAATGAAGGTGTATTACATTCAATTAAAACAGAAAAGATTGATGAAGATGATACAAATTCCTATGTAACTGTAAATGATCTTTCATTCCAAAATGGAATCATAGAATGTGATATGAAATCTACTTTATTACCAGATTGTTGGAAAGATGCTTGAGCTTTTATAGGTATTGCGTTTAGAATCGATGAGAAAGACATGAAATTTGAAGGTTTCTATATTAGACCAACAAATGGTAGAGGATGCGATAATGCTTTTAGAAGGGCTCATGGTTGTCAATACTTTGCATATCCTGGATATATTTGGTCATATTACAGAGAACATAACATTCCTGATTATGAAGCACCAGTTGAAACAATTGCATTAGATGAATGGGCTCATTTAAAAGCTATAATTATTGATGATCATGCTGAATTCTATGTTAATAATGAACTAGTATTGGAAGTTAAACATATGCAGCATAAACCATCTAAAGGTAGAATTGGTTTTAATACACATATTGGTAGTGATTGTTACTTTAAGAATCTTAAAGTTGAGGTGTTAGATTAAAATATTAATTGAAGGCTATGAATGTTAGATTATTCATGGTCTTTTATGCTTGTAAATTTCTAGAAAAATAAATGAAATAGAATTGAAACTAAGAATTAAAATATTTCTGATTCCGATATGACTAGGAAGAAAATTCAGGTGTAATGTAAAGGGCTAGTACACTATTTCATTAGTAACTTATATAATAACTTTATATAATTAAAACAAGAAGCTTAAAAAATCATCTTAATAACACAAGATATTTTTAGTTATGTTTGAAACTGAATGTTATAACTTTATGGCAATAATAAAACCAGGTATACACTCTACTAAAATAGCGGTAATACCTAGTTTAGATGTTTTACTTTCAATATCGTAATATTCAATCGCTTAACTTAATAAAATTGGAGCTAATGATTGATTTATATCCAGTACAATTTAATCTCATTAAGATATTGTTGTGCAAAGATTTAGGGTTTATTCATCTTCTTCATCTATTAATGAATGGAGGATGCATGATGCAATATCATAATCCTTTTTTTTTGACATAAATAGAATAAATGATATTTGTTTTTCTAGGTATATAAGGTATAGTTGCTTTATCAATACCCAATAAGCCATATCTTGCGTGAATATCGTTTTCATTTACTTGAAAATTAATCTTATTTTTTTCTAAAGTAGAAATAACAAGTGAAAGCTGAGAATATTTATTTGTCTGAAATAATTTTTTTCTCGCAAATATTACCATAAACTAAACTCATCATTTAAAGTGATTTGTCCTCCTTGTTTAACATTCCAAAGTACAGAAACTTTCAATAGAACAATATGTATATGTAGTTAAATATATCTACAATTTTGTTATATTCCAATAATGACATTTAGTCAATACAACTATAGAAGATGAAGATACAATGAAACAATATTTTCATGGCCTTGTTGGTATTATTTCAAAAGGGAAAAGCAAACGTTGTAAGGATGTACAAGCAATTGATTCTGAACGTACACGTATTATCAATGAAGCTAATGAGAAGTTTAATGATGAATTAAACAAGAAGCTGCAAGTAGCTGAAATGCAAAAGCAAATCATTGAAGAAAAGGCTAAAGAGTCAGAGATTGATGATATCCAAGTTCTTCATTATGTTCAACGTATGATAAAGGCTTTTGATCCAAATCAAGATGATAACGAAATCCTTAAATGCTTAGAGAAGGTCGTTAAAAACGCTAAAAAGGTAAATCAAGAACTAAACCAAGAAGATGCATTAGCACAAACACTATCGTTACTTCGACAACCAAAGAAGCATCCAAGAAAAGGTAAGAATAACAACCCTCAGCAAGTCGATAAACAGATTTAAAATTGAGATAATCCTTCTGTACGAAATCTTAGCAAATGTTCTATAATGAAGTCACTTAAACGGAGAACATTGATATGACGAATTCGCTTTTCAGAGGATTATCTCTTTTAGCTGATGAAAGACTTGATCCAGATAATAGTTTTAGAGAGACAGCATGGGAATATGTTGAAGATTGCGGAGTAGATGCAACTGATACAAGTGCTTTAATGAGCTTAAGTATGGATATAATGGATAAATTAGATGAAATTACAGAACAACGCCGTTTTGAATTACAACATTCTGATACATCTAAACTCGATGGAATATACGAGGAATACAGTAAAATCCATTGGGGATTAATGGCAATACTTTTCAATAGATTTGATAATGAGTGTGATGAACAACCTGTAAGAGAATTGTCGTAACAAACAACACTACAAATCAAAACGTTCAGATAACATATCGTATGTAGAATATAAAAGCATCGGTTGTACAAAAACAATCAATGCTTTTTTGGTATGTAGTAAGGTTTGTGTTTTCATTCAAATTTCAAAGTTTCATTACGAATTACAAAATATCAGTAAAAGTACCTGTATTTCTA
>CAVFDO010000062.1:0-13732 GCA_963621095.1 bacterium | reverse complement strand
GTTTTCAGAATTGTTAAATGATATTTCAGAGCTGTTTTGCTTTATATAATCGCTCAAATTACTTGTGCATCCATCATCCACGGTAACAGCAAGTGTTTTTCCTTTATTTTTCTCTTTACATGCAATCAAAGTATTAACATCTACGGTAGCAGATTCAAATATTTTATTGCCAGCATAATCAATCAATTTTAAAGGATTGCAATTATCAGCTAAATATCCACGCAACTTTTCACCATAACCAGCTCTCATCCATTTGTTTGAAGTGATATAACATAATATACCTTTATCTTTCAGAAGATTTAAACCTTTTTCATAGAAAATACAGTATATATCACCAGTTCTTACAAATGTTGCATATCCTTGGTCTTTTAATTCGTTTGCCAACTTACCACCATCTTTTTGTAACTGAACATATGGAGGATTGGCGATAACGATATCAAAGCCACCATTTTTATAGACTTCTTCAAACTCCAATTTCCAAATAAAGAACGGTTTTGTCTTTTTTCTTATCATATCTTCTAACTTAGAAAATAAATCAAATTTTCCTTTTGCAACCAATTCCGATCTAATTAATTCTAATTGATAAATTTCAATTTGATTAGATAGGTTTTGTTTTTCGTGCTCATCTGAAGTATTAAAAAATTTAACTTTTGCATCTTTTAATCTCTTTAGTATTGCTTCAACCGTATCAGTATTAAATATGTTTCCTTGTATTTCTACTTTGGCTTCCTTTTTCGTTCCTCTCCACTTTACATTCCACAATTTTATATTTTCAAAAGTATCAACCAATGAATTTCCAACTCTCAAATGAAAATTCAAATTTGGAAGAGGTTTGGGTGCGTTACCATTTGTTTCCTGATCCACAATCAAAGATAGCCACAAACGCAATTTTGCGATTTCTACCGCATCATATTCTAAATCTACACCATATAAAGAGTTTTGAATAGTTTGTAGTTTAATTTCGTATTTATCTATTTTTTTATTTGTTAATTCAAGTAAATTAGTACGTAACTTAACTATTTGGTTCAACATGCCAACAAGAAATGCACCTGAACCAACAGCTGGATCAACTATAGTGAATTCACTAACACACTCATCAATATCCTCTGCTAATCCTTTTATAAAGTCTGTTTCTTTAAGGGCATCTCCGTAACGTACATAATTCAAAATAGAATCATAATCTAAATTCAACATTGTAGCTAATCTGGCCGCTAAAGACTCTTCACACATGAAATGTAC
Source organism: bacterium (assembly GCA_963621095.1). Lineage (GTDB taxonomy): Bacteria > Bacillota_I > Bacilli_A > Erysipelotrichales > Erysipelotrichaceae > Bulleidia. Next base: position 12,493 of record CAVFDO010000062.1, on the reverse strand, counting down.
AATTTCTCTAGGCGTATAAAACGCTCCTAATGAAGAACGATCATTAGTATCTAATAAAGATTCAAATATTTTACCCAGCATTTCTGGATCGATAGCAACTTCTTGTTCTTCTGGATCAGCTTCATCAACTGTGAAATTATATTGAGATAAAACATTCAGTAATCCAGTTTCTTTATCGTTAAACCAAAAACCATTAGGTATTTCAAAATCAGTATTTTTCCAATCATAATTTTCAATTGCTTGGAAAAGTCCACCATTTAGAAAAGGTATTTTTTTACCTAAATATTCATCATTATCTCTTTTTGCATTTAATGCATTATAAAATAGTGGTTCTAAAAAATCATTGAAGTAGTTCCCTGCGAAGTTTTTTGTACTATTTAGCAAATAAGATTTATCACCATCGCCCCATTCAGAAGTAACGCCAAGCCATCCCTTCTTTTGAATAAAGTGAAGAAACATTATTTGACCTAAAGTCTTTTTACAGAACGTTGTAGTAAATTTTTTTACACCATCTTCTCCTCTATAACCAACTTTATTTGCTTCATTTTTAAAAACGTTATTTGTAGATAAGTAGTCATATAATTCAAAGAATTTATTTTTATATTCCTCATAAAAGTCTTTAGATAACCTTGAAACACTGAAAGCCTCAGTTATTTGATTCAATGAAGGATTGGTATTTGATTCATATATTGGATTTAGTTGTTGAAAGTAAGTTCTAGTTGGTTCATCTTCTCCTACTAAAAAAGAAAATCTTTTCGCTGGTTTAAATTGTAATTCAACTCCATTTTCATTAAATTCATATTCAATTGTTACAAATGAAAGTTTCCAATTTTTTCTAGCATCATCAAAGTATGCAACTAGAGCGGCATTAAAATCAGTAAATTGATTTTCTAATAAATATGCCACGAAATTTCTTTGAGCCTTTGGAGCAGAACTATTATTTTTTACTTTAACAGATAGAACTATTACACTTTTTCCTTCATCGTCTTCATATTTGCCAAATACCATATATGATTGAATAGTATTTTTAAACATCGATGGAATATCTATTTGTTCTTGTAAAGGAACTGCTTCCATATCATTCAAAAAATCTGCAGTAAACTGTTTATAGTTTTCTTGCCTATAAGGAACTGTTAATAATGATTTAAGCTTCTCCATATCTATTTTTCATCCTTTTCTAAATATTCAGACAAAACAATCACTTTTGGTTTACTAAGTGAATTTTGCACGTCATAATTTGTTCTTTCCATTAAAAACACTTCATCAATTGATGATTTAAATGCATTAACAATAGCATCAAAAGATTTAGAATTTTTATCTATTGCGTTTTTTACATCTTTTAGAACTCTTGAATTCAGCGAACCTCGTTTTATCGCATTTTCGACTTTCTCTAAATATTCTCTATCAGCTGTTTTTAACGAAGAATTTGTTAGCAATGCTCTTAATGTATTTCTAACCTTTTTTTCATTAGGTGAAGCAGTATTTGAAAGATTGTTAGTTTTAGAAGAATCCACTATTGATGTATATAGATTTTTATTTGAGGTAAAGCCTTCAAAATAGTCATTTGGAATTTCAATTCCTCTATCATTTACTTCTGCTTCTAACAATTTTGCAGCATCTTCAAATTCTATTTCACTTGAAGAACCGTTTTCATACTTAACAAACTTCTTAATCCATCCTTGTTTTATAAATGTTATTATAGCATTTGTATCATTAGACTTTCTTGCAACTCTAATCTTATCAGGCAAAGATTGTATCTTATTGGCTAAGTTTGGATTGTTTGAAATAATATCATTAACCATCTTGATGTAAGACATTTGTTTTCCATTTGACATCATATCTTCTTCATCGTCTAACTTATTAGCCATCATCAAGAAATCGTACAAGTTATATGATGTAACATGTTCGTCATCCGTTATAGTTTTAGAATCTTCCCCTAAAAGCTCATTGAACATTTGAACTTTTGCTCTTATTGAATCTTCCAAAGATAGATGTTCTCGTGTGTTGGCTCTTGGGAAGAAATTATAAACATATAGTTGTTCATTTTCTGAACCAACACGATTTATACGTCCGACTCTTTGCATTACTCTTGTTGGATTCCACGGTAAGTCATAATTAATAATTATTGATGCCTTATGTAAGTTGATACCTTCACTCAAAGAATCCGTAGTAATCAAAATACGTTTATCGTTTATACCTTTTGAGTTAAAATGTGGGTCGAAATTATATTGAATATATTGCTTTTTGGACATGGAATCTCCACCACCAAAATCAATTACGACATCTCCATAATCTCGTTCCAATTTTTCTTTTAAATAATCAACAGTATCCTTAGCTTCTGAAAATATAATTAATTTTGTGTCGTTTCCAAAAGAATCAATATTATGTTTTAACAAATTATATTTAGCATCTCTTGTTTTGATATCATATTTACTCCACATATCAAAAATTTCTTGAAGAATTTCATCATCTGCTTTAACTTTATCAAAGTAATCATCTACAAATTCATCAGGTTTAAAACAATCGATATCATTTGAATCAATAAAAACAATAAACGCTTCTTCTTCCATTTGATCCAAATCATTAAAATTGTATTTGGTTCTTGAAGCAGCACCTACGACAACTTTTCCTTTATTGTATAAATTTATAAAACCCTCAGATGATTTTTTTAATCTTTCTACAGATTTGAGAAAAGCATAGATAGAACTTTCTAGACGTTTTACAAGCATTGTTTTAACAAATCCAATCATGTTTTGCTGTCTAGCTTTATCAGATCCAACTTTCTTTTGATTTTTCAAATATAGCAAAGGGGCATACCTTGCATAAGAAAATTTTTTAAGCAATTCTATTGTGTCAGTAAAAGTTTGTTCCATTTCTTCGTCATACATATAATCCAAACGAATAGGATCGTTTACTGTTGGAAACTTTAATCCTTGTTTTTCTAAATCCTCTTTATAATATTGTGTTATTTCACTTCTAGTTCTTCTTATCAGCACATGTCTTAAGACGTTGTCACGAATTTCTGCAGCAACATTTGATACAACCGTGGGATCATTTTTTGAAACTTTGACCTCTTTATGTAATTCATTAAAATATTTTTCAAGATTATGATTTCCGGGAATTATTGATGAATTTCTTGAATCCTGAAATAAAGTAATCAGATTTGCTATATCTAGAATTGTGTTATTCTGAGGTGTTGCAGTAATCAAAATAACGCCTTTACCATAACAAATTTTCTTCAAATACTGAAATTCAGTAGAAGATGCATTTCTAAATCTATGGGCTTCATCAATAAAAACATATTTATATGAAGCTATATCATCCATTTCCGATAATTGATCAACAACGCCAAGTGAAACCACTTTATCTGACATTTTATATCCAAAGTCAGCCAATACGCTTTCCCAATTATCTTTTACTACTGGAGGAACAATAAATAGCTTCCTTCCATCTAGTAATTTTCCAAGCATTGCTGCAATATATGTTTTACCTAAACCTACAACATCAGAAATAATAACTCCTCCGTGTCGTGCTAATATTTTTCTTGCTTGAGTTACTGCATCGGATTGATATTGTAAATTCATATAGCCATCTGGCCATTCATAGTCATTCTTTCTAGAATCAATTTCTTCCTCAAAATAAACAAAAAGAAGTTTTAAAAATAATTCATATGGAGTTATATTTTTATTCATCCAAGTATCATTGTTTATGGTTGTTAGAATATCTTCCGTTATATCTTTGGAATCTTTCCATAAATCTTCAAAAAAATCCAAGCCATATTGAACGTCGGATTGATTTTTAAGTTCTACATTAAATTCAACATTTTTATCTAAACCATTAAATGTAAAATTACTAGAGCCTGTAATTAAGTTTCCAAATTGATCAGGTACTTTATCAGGATCTTTCCTAACAATATATAATTTTGCGTGCACATTTTTTTCATAGCACATACGAATTTTAAGTTTTCCAGATTTAATCCACTCGCAAAACTTAAATACTCCATTTTCCATTTCTAAATTATCATCTTCTGTGTTATTAAATTCTTCTGTTATTACTTTTTGCACTTTACGAGTAGCGTTGGCTCCCGAAAGTTCGAAGATATCCATTGCCCGGACAGTTTCTATATCTGCTCCCAAGCCAATCAAAATTCGTATTTCTTCCACATCTTCCAATTGTTCCTTTAATAAGTAAAACCCTGTAATTCTAAAATATCCAACTAACACATCAAAATATTTTGAATTAGTTAAAACAGTATTCAAACGATCAGACAGCTTAATTCCATTCTCATTCTTATTAGTAAATATTGACAAATCATTATTTATTACAGTCATTATCCAACCCCTAATCTTATTCTAAAATGCCTTCTTATAAACCTTGATAAAATTTCTTAATCTTATTGGCCATAAGAATTCTTCTCTTTTCTAAGAATTCTTTATAATTATTTATATCGTAATTAATAAACTCTTCTGGAATACATGTTTGTCTAAATGATTCCATGAGTTCTTCTTTAGTAACAATTCCACCGATGTTAGGTTGTTTCGTTTGTATTTGTTCTAAAACTTTACCCATATAATTCTTTGGTGCTTCATCTTTAATACGAATATTGATTTCAGATTGTGTCATTGCATAGTTTGCAATCTGATTGTAAAAAATCCTATTATTTTGGCCGTTCTTTTGAAGATAATTCTTAGGAAATAAGTGGTGAATGTCTCCACGATCTTCAATCAAATTTCTGACAGTAATCTGTTTTGATAGAAATCCTTTATCCTGCATTTTAACTTGTGCAATCAAGAACACTTTAAAATAAGGGCTACTAGAAACAGAAGTATTTAATCTTTCTGGAAGAATATGTTGCCAATAAGCATCTGACAATTCACCCAACTCTACTTGATTTAAATATTCTTTAGGATCATTTGCATCGAAACGCTTAATATCATAATCAAACATAGATTCAGGAGATCCAGAATACCTTCCTGTTAAAATCGATAGAATCATCCATTTTCTGACAACTGTTTCAATAGTTGATGAATTAACTCCTTTATCCACCATTAAGATATATAAAATATATCCAAAATTAAGTACGTTATCTGAACGAATCAATGAAGTATCAATGATTCCCGATGATTTAACAATCATCATATATCTTTCAAAATTTGTTTTGCTCACAAACTTCATAACACCATCATGTAATTTCTTATAAGAATCTTCTGCTATTTCTTCTTCGTAATCTCTTGTTTCAAAGTTTCTTCCTGATAATAAATTAACTAAATCAGCTAATTTACCTCTCTTAAATTGTGAAGTAAACGCAACACGCAATACATCTGAATAGGATGGCATATAGATATCATCATGATTATCAGCTGCCCATCTAATCTTTCCAAATTCTTCTAATTTAGAAAACTCTATATCATTTGATTTGATAGACTCAATATCCATAGGTCTTTGTTTTAAATGACAGAAATAATCAATTGTCTTCCTAATAACATCTCCACCATATTTTTCATTAGAAGATATCTTAGACATAGCAAAATCCGCTTGTGATAAAACTGTACCTTTAGAGTTAATACGAATAAAAATATCTGTAACTGTTTCTATATCCAAGTCTTGATTTAAATCTATAACGCCGATGTTATTTCCTGTAATTGATTTCAGCTTAGTAATCGTCTTATTTATATCTGAAGGATCTACTCCATTTATATTTGCGTATTCAATAGAAAAATTAAAATCACTAAAACCAGGTTGAAAAAGTTCTGAAATATCATCAATAAATTTACTATCCTTGCCAATAGCTGGATTGTATACTTCAAACTTTTCATCAACAGGATTAAATGAAATCTTGATCCTTACCTTTTTATAATTTTGGTTGATGACTTCTTGTCCAGCAATCGCTGCAGTTAATGCGGTGATTCTTTGTTGGCCATCAATAACGATCTTTTTACCTGTACTAAAAGTTCCATCCTTTAGTTTTACATCTGGATTTTTCCAAATAATGATATATCCTACTGGATATCCTTGGTATAAGGAATCCATTAAATCACGTACTTTACTTGTATCCCATACAAAAGGTCTTTGCATTTCAGGAATTGCAATTTCACCACTAGAAATCCAAGAAATTATATTTTCAACAGAATGGTTATTCACACTATACTTTGCCATTATCTTCACCCACAATCTCTACTACATCATCAAATGAACACTTTAATGTTGTGCATATTTTAATTAAAGATTCCATTGAAACAGTCTCATTTTTTGATAGTTTCGCTAAAGTCCCAGGTGTAAGTCCTGCGAGTTTAGCTAACTCTGTTTTCTTTAAACCTTTATCGATTAATAATTTAAACAAACGATTATAACTAATTTTCATAGAATAATCCCTCTTTCTTAGTTATATTATAGTTTAATATCCATTTCGCATAAACCCGAAAATCACTTTTTCGTAATATTATTTGCATAATTAATAATATTTAATGTTGTATAAGTATTTTAAGCATGTTCTAATTATATTGATGACAAAAATCAGAGAACCAACTCTCATAAATAACCAATAACACAAATAAATGATGCAGATCCAATTTATAACGATCTGCATTTTTTATCATTGCACACACTTCATGAAAGAGGTTTTCTTTCATTTTTTAAGCACTGCAATCCATGTCATCTTTCGTCGGCTCATATATGAAGGATTACTTCCTTCAAAAGTGTGCGTTTAAAAGGAGAAAGATGAAATGACAAGATTTAAAAATCACAGAACTGAAGAAAACAGATTTAAAAAATGGAAGAATAAGGATGAAGAATTCATGAGAAAAAATGGTATGACTGAAGATAAAATCAAGCTTATTTATGACTATGATCGTACGGTATTTAATTCAGACCGTAGATTTTATGAACACGTATTTCAACCATGTGATAATTTTTTTGAAATTATATGTGATGATTCAACTGAAGAAATAACATCTGTTGAAGATTTTATCGATTCAATTCACAGCATTGCACTTGCGGAGGCACTTGATGAATTTGGATTTGATGTACAAATGATTGTCTTCTTAATGTATCGAGGCTATAACGGAAAAGAAATATCAGAAATTACAGGTATTCCTCAATATACAATTTCTATTGTTCCTGGAGAACATATAGGCATTTCGTATATTATACTATTATTGCAAAAATAGAAGGATTGTAGCTTATCATTCCACAGTCCTTCCATTTAGTTATTCTAGATTATCACCGTTTGATTCAATAACTTGTTTATACCAATCAAATGATTTTTTCTTATAACGTTTATTTGTTCCAGAACCATCGTCGTTTCTATCCACATAGATAAATCCGTAACGCTTCTTCATTTCTCCAGTTGTTGCACTAACTAGATCAATTGGTCCCCACATTAGATATCCAAACAGTTCCACACCATCTTCATCTACTGATTTTCTCATTTCTTTGAAATGTTCTCTTAGGTATTCAATTCTATATTCATCATCTACCGTATTATCTTTCAATTCGTCAAATGAACCCAAACCATTTTCTGTAATAATAATTGGCTTATTATATCTACGCCATAAAGCATTAAGCATATATCTTAAACCAATCGGATCAATTACCCATCCCCAGTCTGATTTTTTTAGATATGGATTGAACATTCCACCATAAAGTGTTCCATCTTCAGATTTTAAATCATCCCTTGTTGTTACTACTTCGCTAGAATAATAATTGAATCCAATAAAATCAATTACACCATTTTTAAATGCTTCTTTTTCATCTTCTGCAACTTCAATATCAAAGCCAAGTTGCTTATACTCCCTTAGCTTATATTCCGGGAAAGCCCCATTGCACATAGCATCAATCTGATAAAAGTCACGAATTGTTGTTCGGTAAGCCAGAAATACATCATTCGGATCTGAACTTGCAGCATAAGATGGTGTTAATCCAAATACACATCCCATCTTATTTTCAGAATCCACTTCATGAGCAATTTCTACAGCTTTAACTGCAGCAACTGTCATGTTATATCCCATCAAAGTAATTTTCTTTCTTCGTTCTTCTACTGTATCACCTAAGTCAGAATTTGTTAGGCCTGAAAGAATATATACAAACATATCACTTGCATCGCTTGTAGGGTCAATATGGTTCATCTCATTAAAATTCACCCAATAGTGTACCTTGCCCTTTAAAGCTTCTAGCATTGTTTTTGCATACTTCAAATATAAATCAATTGTATCTTTATTTAGCCAACTGTTATATTTCCTAACGACATTGACTGGCATTTCAAAATGAAATAATGTAACCATTGGTTCGATGCCATATTTCAACAATTCATCTACAACATCTTTATAAAATTGAATGCCTTTTTGATTTGGTTTCTCATCATCCCCATTAGGATAAATACGAGACCAATCTATAGATATTCTTAAGCATTTGAATCCCATTTCTGCAAACAAAGCAATATCTTCTTTATATGTATGATAAAAATCTATTCCATAGTGATTTGGATAAACCTTGTCGCTTTCTATTGTTTTTGTAAATTCTCTTTTCTTTTGATAGCTTCCAGCAGTAGCTAAGTCCATGATTCCCATGATTTTACCATCTTCATTCCAAGCTCCCTCGCATTGGTGTGCAGCAATACTACCACCCCATAAGAAATCTTTTCTGAATGTCATTGTAATACCACTCTCTTATCTTCTTCAGCTTTTCTTTCTTCTTCCAAAGCTTGTTTATCAGCAATTTTAAAGAATGGATAATATACGAGTATTGAGATAATAACGATACAAGCTCCCCAAATAGTCGTTGAAATTGCTCCACCTGACATGAAGAATGCACAAACTACTGGTGGCAAAGTCCAAGGAACCATTGAAACTGTACCCATTGCGATAATGCCCGTATCCATCAAAATATAAGTAGTAAATGCTAATAGGCCCGGCAATATAACGAATGGAATCAAGAATAATCCATTAAAGCAAATTGGTGTACCAAAAATAACAGGTTCATTGATATTGAAAAGTCCAGGTCCCATTGACATCTTACCGATTTCCTTCATTTGTTTTGATTTTGCAAAGAAAGCCATCAAAATCAACAATCCAATTGTTGCACCTGTTCCTCCTGCCCACATCATTGTATCTGTTCCATATGTTGCAGCGTAGATTGGTGCTTTCCCAGCAGCAATTGCTGCTTCATTTGCAGCACCATTTGCAATGATAAATGGATAAGCAACATCGCAAATAACTGCTGAATTGATACCACACCAAAATACAAGTCCACATAGCATATGATAAATTGCATAACCGAATGGAGTATTTAAGATTGCTGTAATAGGTGTCATTGCTGTATGCATGATTGTATTGAAATTTAATCCAAATACCACACTGATGATTCCCCAAAACATCATAATGATTGCAGCTGGAAATAATGAAGAAAATGAATTTGCTACAGCTGGAGGAACACCATCTGGCATCTTAATACCAATATGTCTTTCTTCAAAAAAATTAATAACTAGTACTGTAGTAAGACCAACTACAATTGCAGTGAATAATCCTGTTGAAGAAAAGCCTGAAACATCAATTCCAGTTTCTGGAGAATATTGTGTGATTGCAAATGCCGCAAGTGAAGTCAACATTGCTGATACATAATCTCCACCCAGCTCAACAGCTCCAAAATATCCCATTGTTCCTGCAACGAACAATCCTAGAATACCCGTCGTACAGGATGATATCGCATTAAACAATGGATTTGCTGGTGCAAGAATATTTGCGATGAAATCTACAGGAATATTAGCAAGCAGTGTTGCAATACTTCCGATAATCAATAGTGCCATTGCGGATGTCATAGCATCACGAATGATTTGAATGTACACGTTTGCTCCAAGTTTTGCAGCAAGCGGTGTTATCTTTTCTTGAATAAACGATGTAACTTTACCCATATCCTCTTCCTCTAATTCAAAACTTTCTTTTTTATTTAGGGTTTTTCTGAGTATGCTTTCCCCATCTAGTTTCCCATAGTCTTCTCGGCCGATAACAAAGACCTTTGTACCACTAGTACGTGCTAAACTCCTAAATTGCTTAATCCAGAAATACATTTGTGGAGCAACTAAAATGTAATCCACTTTAGAAATATACTTTCTAGCTGATGTAACATCTGTTGCACCTATTTTTGCTTCAATACCTAATCTTTCAGCTTCCACTCTCATCTTTTTCACCAAGATGCTTGAGGACATTCCCGTACTGCAACAAAGAAGAATTTTAATCATACCTTTCCCCTATACTTAAATAATAATTAGTTTGCTTTTTATTAGAAGAGAACGAATTTCCGCATATCATGCGGAAATTTTTGTTAACCAAATAAATCGTCTAAATTTTCTGCTTCTTGTGAGGAAGCATCAAATACGGCACAAATTGTCTCTACTGTTGGTTCTTTTTCTATTCTCCGTAATGCATCTTCATCAAAACAGAGCGCTGCCAACGATTCATATAACTGCGTATATGTTTCACTTATACCTTGTTCTAAAGATAACAAGAAAATATATTTGATATTCTTATTTACCCAATGTATTGGCTTCTTTAAGATTGCAAGTGCTACAAATGATGGTTGCTTAACAGGAATCATTGAGTGTGGCATGGCAATCATGTTTCCAAATTCCGTACTCGCATAATCTTCTCTTTTTAAAACTTGATTCTCATAATCTGAATTAAGTTTTATATACTTCTCTATTCTTTGACACATCTCATGAATAATATCTGTTTTATTCGTTGAAGTGATATCTGTAAATATCAACTCATCTCTAAAGAATGTTGTAATGAATGATTCTTTTTTATTATTAATAGAATCTTTTAGTACTGTCGTTAATTTTTGGACATCCGTATCATCCAAAAAATACTGTATATGGATAACTGGGATATCTGTTTTAAAAGGAACGGGAACCGTAGATAATATAAAATCATATTCAGACTGGTCAACATCTTTAAGAGCATATAACTGAGTGACATAAATATAATTAATATAATTTTTGAATTTATTGCGAATCTTGTATTGTAATATTTGAGAGGAACCTAGGCCACTCGCACAAATGATAATGACGTTCTTTTTTGAACCTTTCCTCTTATATCTTTCTATCGCAAGCTCAAAATGTAAAGAAACATATCCGATTTCAGAATCTGACATTTTGAATCCATATTTCTTTTCAACGATATACGCTAAAATAACACCCATTTCAAAAGCAGTGGAATTTGCTTCTTTTATTTTATCCAGTAATGGATTTTGGATAATCATATCATATTTTAAGCGATTCATTAAAGGTGATAGGTGTAATGATAGGGATGTTCTTAAATCCATATCAAATGTCAAATCAATATTTAGTTTCTTGTGAATTTCATCAAGTGTTTCTTCAATGATATCTTGATATGCATCATTAAGTGCTTGGTATTGCGCTGCTTGCTTTCCAGCCAGATGCATCGATATATAATATCTTTCTATTTCGAGAAGTTTGATTGAGAATTCCTCTTCCAATTTATCACATATCAACGTTGCAATTTCATATTCTCGTGTATCACAAATCGATGATTCAACTTGGTGGACATCATTCATAACACCTTTTTTGATACGAATAAAAGCAATCATAATATGAATTACAAGGCCTTCAAATCCTGCATCTGTTAAATAGAAATTCTCATTGCATAATATTTCATATAATAATTTTGAAATTTTCTTTTGTTCTTCTGTTTTTTGTGTTTTAGACAAAATCTTTTCATCAAGGGAATCCGTATTAAAACAATAGTTCGCAATAGCAGAACGCTTATGAAATTCCGTCCCTTCTACTTTCATTCCCATATTTGGAATACTTACAAGTTCTAAATGAAAATACTTTAGCTTATCACGAACACATTTCAAATCCGTAGTCAACGTAGATTTACTAATATACATTCTTTCCACTATATCATCCGATTTAAGATAATCATTGCTTATTAAAAACATACGTAATAAATAATCCACCCTATCTTCCGGATAAACTGGAACTAATAACTGATTATTTGATTGATCTTGATTATTATAGTTGGATATAAAATTATTTAGTTTAATTTCATCATGAATGATTAGTTTATAACCTAAAGCTGGATAGGATTGAATCTCAATACCATTAGATAATAAGTAATCCTTAGATACCTTAATATCTGTTCTTAAAGTTCTAGAAGTTATATTCAACTTCTTGCATAAATTAGAACTACTAATGATATTCCCCTTTTTAAGTAATTGAACCAATTCAACCAATCTCTTTTCATTCATAAATCATCCCTCGAATTATTATTACTATCGTAATTATAAAGGATAAAACGTATAAATTCTCAAAATTGATTAAGACTCTTCTTATATTTTTTATATTCAAATTCTTGTTAGTAGCTGATTCTCATAAAAAAAGTTGCTAACGCAACTATTATTAGAAAGATCAGAATAGTTACTCTAATCTTTTTTGATACAATTGTTGTTATGATTGATACTACTATTCACGCTAAAGATT
>CAVFDO010000061.1:0-14063 GCA_963621095.1 bacterium | reverse complement strand
ACTGATACACACTACGCTAAAACTTGGTTGTTAGATGAAAGAGCACCAAAGGTAGAACCACCAGTTCAAGTTAGAACATTACATGAAAGAATGAAAGAAGTTATTTCAGAACAGGAGGAAAACTAAATGACAGATACATTACAGAATCCTGTCCTTGAAAAGGATGAAAACGGAAAAGAAATCTTATTAAATGTAAAAGATTTAGGTGTCACTTTCTATAATGGAAAGAAAGCATTCAATGCTGTTCATGACGTAAACTTTAAAGTTTATAAAGGTGAAACTTTCTCATTAGTTGGTGAATCTGGTTCTGGTAAGACTACAATTGGTCGTGCTATTATTCGTATCAATCCTACTTCTAGTGGTGAAATCGAATTCATGGGTAAAAAGATCAATGGTAAGATTTCCAAAGAAGATCAACGTTGGGTCATTCGTAATATGCAAATGGTATTCCAAGATCCAGCAGCTTCTTTAAATGAAAGAGCTACAATTGACTATATAGTTTCAGAAGGTCTTCAAAACTTCCATCTCTATAAAGATGAAGAAGATCGTAAACAAAAGGTATTAAATGCCTTAGAATCTGTAGGATTACTTGCAGAACACGCTACAAGATATCCTCATGAATTCTCTGGTGGACAAAGACAACGTATTGGTATTGCTCGTGCTATGGTTATGGAACCTACATTATTAATTGCAGATGAACCTATTTCTGCATTAGATGTATCCATTCGTGCACAAGTATTGAATTTATTAAATGAATTCAAAAGAGAAAAAGGTCTAACACAAATCTTTATCGCTCATGACTTGTCAGTTGTTCGTTATATTTCTGATAGAATTGCGGTTATTCATAAAGGTGAAATCGTAGAACTCGCAGAAACTAACGACTTGTTCAAGAATCCAATGCATCCATATACAAAGTCATTGATGTCAGCAATTCCTTTACCAGATCCTGAAATCGAAAAGGCTAAGACATTAATTACATATGATGAAAATGAAGAAAAGGAAAAGTGGAACTATGCTGAAAATGCTCCAACTTTCCGTGAAATTTCTGAAGGCCACTTTGTAATGGCAAATGATGCAGAATTTGAAGAATTCAAGAAGCATTATAAGAAATAATAATTCATTGAATTAAACAAAAGACTGGAAACAGTCTTTTTGTTTTGGTATGGTATATATTGTTTATAAGGTGAAATGATGAATCAAGATTTATATCAAATTACAATCGCAGCAATATTAAAATTCGCGAGAACACAAAGAGAGATTACTCTAGGAAATGCTTCTCAAATATCTGGTTTATCTCTTCAATATATTGGAGAACTAGAGCGAGGAGAAAAAAGTCCATCTGAGTCTAGTGTTGATATTTTATGTGATTCTTATCATATTCGTATTGATAGATCTAGTTCTTCTGAAAAAAAAGGTATAGAAAATTTAAATCATTTTATACATCATTTAAATTTTCTTTCACTAACTAATATAGATAATCATTATCTTTTGAGTGATTCTGATTTTTCTTTATCTTTTCTATATGATTGTTTGTTGAATGAAGCTTATTATTTGATTATCAAAAATGACCATTCAAGGTTTCCTTTCTTCTTGAAAGTACTTAATAAATATTATGAAGAAACAGATGGACTTTTACTTGCTTTTTATAATTATTTATTATCCTTGTATTATGATTTTTGTAATGATGAAAAATGTTTGTATTATGCAAAGAAGTCGATTGATAATTCACAAATAGGTGAAGCATTTTTTAGAGCTAATTATTCAGCGTTATTATTTAATTATAAACATTTGATTCAAGCTTTAAAAGAAAGTGAAAATTCAATTTTTATATCACAAAATCATTCCTATTTTAAATTAATTCAATTGTCTCGTATGAATCAAGGATTAATATTTATTAAGCTTAGACAGTATTCTGAAGCAGTTTCAATATTGAATGAATGTTTAGAAAGTGCCATTGACAATAATATCGATGATATTGTTATTAAATGTCGAGAAAATATTGTTTATGCATATTTATTAGATAATAAATTAAATCAGGCAATAGAATATTGTGATAAATGGTTAAATAAGAATAATTATACTTTTCAATTGGCTCATATGATTGATTTTTATTATAAGAATGAAGCATTTAATTATGATATTAAATCCATTAATGTTCTGTATAAGGCAATGTGTGATATTCGGAAGAATCTAAACAATAACACGATTGATAAATATACAAAAAAATTTGAATTAGATTATATTTCTTACTATCTGTTTATAAATGCAGTTATTTATAATTTAGAAAAATCAGGCAATTATGAATTAGAAAGTAAGTATTTAAAACAATTGTTAAACTTCACACAATTTTAAGCAGAAAAATCTATGTATCTATAAATTCCCTTTTTATAAAATTTTTTTGGAGGAAGAAAATTATATGCTTAGGAAATTTATTGGTAAATATAAAAAGGAATTCATAATCATTGTTCTATTATCTTGCGTCGTATCTGCGTTAAATGTAGTAGGGGCTTATTTGTTATCAGAACTATTAAATTCAGCGATACAAGCATCTGTATCTAATTTAGTTAAAAGTACAATTCTTATTATTGTTATTTGGTCTGCAATGTATTATCTGCAGAAAGTAAGAAATAACTATTCAAGTTTATTTAGGGCAAAGATAAATACTCAGATTCGTAATAATGAATCAATTTATATTGAACAATTATCAAATGACGAATGGGAAAAGACTGCTCCATCTGAAATGCTTGCGAAATATACTTCGAATATTGATATGATTGATCGAAATTGTATTGATCCAATATTGGAAATCTCTTATTACTTTTTTACACTTATATTTTCATTTATTGCGATATGCACAATTCATTGGAGCGTTGTTGTTTTATCGATTGTTATGTATATTGTAATGACAAAAGCACCAGGATTATTTCAGAATAAGCTTGAAAAAGTAACGAAGAAAAACGCTGAAGAAAATGAAAATTTAACTAGAGTGGTAAATGATTGTCTATACGGAAGACAAGAGTACATTATTTATAATAATATAACTAGATTCTTTGAAAGGTTAAACTTAGCTTCTGAAAGTTCTGAGAAAGCCAGATATGGATTTGATCGTACTTCAAATTTAATGGGGACAGTTGTAGGAATTATCGGATTTTTATTTCAATGTGCATTAATATTTTTGGTGGCTTGGTTGTCTATTAAAGGATATACAAAAGCAGGTGCTATCTTAGCTATCGGAAATCTAGCAGGAACATTTTCACAATCCGTTACAGTTACTGTAGCGAATTATTCTAAAATCAAATCAAATATAAGTTTATTAGATTTCAATTTAGAAAAAGAGGAGATAGAATGCATAGATGAAATCTTACCGATACATATTTCAAATCTAAAAGAAATTGATCGTGATGATACTAAGGTTTTATACAATGGTAAATCGTTTCAATTTGAAAAAGGTGGAAAGTATTTGATTGTAGGAGAAAGTGGTAGTGGGAAATCAACAATCATAAAATCTTTATTTCATAACAACTTCGAGTATGAAGGGGAAATATTAATCAATCATCAGCATAGAAATTGCCTAGATTATCGTCAATTTTATGATCGTATTGCGTATATTGAACAAGATTCACATATATTTAATGATACTTTAAGGAATAATCTAACAATGGGAAAGAATGTGGATGATTCTATACTTTTAGATATGATCAATGAATTGAATTTAGGTGATTTCTTTGATAGATGTAATAAAAACTTAGATTACTTAATTGATGATCAGGGTGCAAATATATCTGGTGGTGAAAAACAAAGAATCTGTTTAGGAAGAGGGTTATTATCTGGGAAAGCAATTTTAGTTATGGATGAAAGCTTTTCTGCGATTGATCAAAACAATATTCAAACTATTTTGATAAAGCTACTAAATAGAAAAGATATTACCGTCATTATGACTGCACATAATATCAACAATACGATGTATCCATTGTTTTCAAAAGTATATGAATTGTAATAAAATAGAAACATTAGTTGCATAACTAATGTTTTTTTGAGGTGTTATGAAGAAATATTTTGGGGATAAAAACTTTTATAAAATGGTATTAGTTGTAGCGATACCATTGTTGATTCAACAATTGATAACAAGCTTTGTGAATATGCTGGATAATATCATGGTTGGACAAACTGGTACATTAGCCATGAGTGGTGTATCTGTTTCTAACCAGATTATTACAGTATTTAATCTTGCGATATTTGGCTCTGTATCTGCTTCTAGTATATTTGGTGCACAATTTGCTGGAAAGAATGATATAGAAGGTGTAAGACATTGTTTGCGCTTTAAAATGATTGTTGAAACATTGATTGCGGTTATATTTGTTTTAGTATTTGATTTGTTTGGAAATCAATTGATTGGACTATTTATGCATGCAGAACAAGATAACGCAGCAGATATCGCAAAAACAATGGAATATGCTTTGAACTATATTCATTGGATGACGATTGGATTTATTCCTTTTGCCTTATCACAAAGTATTTCATCTTCGATGCGTGAGTCTGGAGAAACGCGTCTTCCAATGATTGCGAGTGTAACTGCAGTATGTGTGAATTTTGTTGGAAATAGTATTTTGATTTTTGGATTATTTGGTTTTCCTGCTTTAGGACCTACAGGTGCAGCGATTGCTACAGTTATTTCTAGATTTGCGGAACTAGCAGTTAATATTACATTTGCGTTAATGAATCGAGAGAGATTTTCTTTTTATAAAGGTTTATTTCATGGATTTACGATTCCAGTTTCTTTGATAAAATCAATTTGTGTTAGAGGTTTACCACTCGTTGTAAATGAACTATTATGGTCGATTGGTCAAGCAATGATAACGCAATGTTATTCCACAAGGGGAATTGATGCTTTGGCGGCATATAACATTTCTTCAACCATTACGAATTTATTCTTTGTATCAAATATTGCGATGGGAGATAGTATTTCTATATTGGTTGGACATCATTTAGGTGCAGGCAAAATTGAAGAAGCAGTTGATACAGATCGTAAGATGATTGTATTTACACTAATGATTGCGATATGTTTTGGTACAACATTGTTAATTCTAGCTCCAATGTTTCCAAATCTATATCAAACAAGTGATGGTGTAAAAAGTGTAGCGACTTTGATGTTGCGTTTTGGTGGCTTAACAATGTGGATTTCAGCTTTATACAATGCGAGTTATTTTACAATGCGCTGTGGTGGTAAAACAATTATTACATTCTTATTTGATTCTGTTGGAACAGTATTGGTAAGTTTTCCAATTGCTTATTTATTAGCACATTTTACACAATTACCTGTACAATTTATGTATCTAACGGTTTCGTTAGTTGATATTTATAAAGTCATATTAGGACTTTTCTTAGTGAATAAGAGAATTTGGGTGAATAATTTAGTAGGAGAATAATATGGAAAGAAGTAAAGAATTGATTGAACGTTATGCGTTACTAGCACATCCTGAAGGTGGATATTTTAATGAAGTATATACTGCACCATTCATGTTTACAGATACCAGAGAAACAGGTGGTAGTATTTATTTCTTGTTAGATAAGAATGATATTTCTCATTTTCATGTCATTGATTGTGATGAAATCTGGTATTACCATGAAGGTTGTGGAATGCGTATTACAATGATTGATCAAGATGGTAAAGTATCTCATTGTGATTTAGGAATGCATCTAGAAAAGAATGAAGTAGCGATGGCAGTGATTCCAAAAGGTGTAATCTTTGCGGCTGAAAACTTAGATAAAGATGGTTATACTTTTGTCTCTTGTGCTACAACACCTCAATTTCAATATCAAGGATTTCGTCTTGTGAAGGAAGCAGAAGTATCTTGTGATACAACAGATATGAAATATCTATTCATGAGTGATGAAGAGATTGATTCTACAGTCATTTGACAAATAGCAATTGCTATTTGTTTTTATTTTCACAAGAGTTATAATATTAGAGCTAAAAGAAACTATGATCATATGACATAGATTTCATATATTTTAGTAAAAAAGATCTGTTATTAGATTCGCTGTATCTTAAAAGAACGGCAGGAGGGAAAAGATTATGAACAGTTCAAAAAAACGTATTCAGCAGCTTACTTTGGCGGCTTTTTTTGTCGCAATTGAAGTCATCATGGCTATGACACCTATTGGCTATATTCCAATTGGTGCATTGAGTATTACTACGATGCATTTACCTGTTATATTGGCAGGTGTGTTAGTTGGACCAAAGTTTGGTGCCGAGATAGGATTTGTATTTGGTTTGACCTCTTTTTTACGAGCAACTTTTGAGCCAACAATTACTTCATTTGTATTTACACCATTTGTACAAGTAGGAAATATGAATGGAAATTTCTATTCATTAGTGATTGCGTTTGTTCCTAGAATTTTATTAGGATTCTTATCAGGAATGTTATATCGTTTACTTGTAAGAAAGTCTAAGAAAGAAGCTTTATCTGCAATGCTTTCAGCAATCATCAATACTTTCATTCATACTTTGTTAGTATTAGGTGGTATTTGGGTATTCTTTGCGCAGCCTTATGCTGATGCGTTGAATATCACAACAGGTGCATTAGCGACTGCTTTTATTGCGACAATCACAACAAATGGAATATTAGAAACCATACTTGCAGGTATTGTAATACCTGTGTTAACGAAGGCTTTATCTTCAAGAGTAGATAGGATGGGATTAAAGAATGAATGAAAAGAAATGTGTCGTTATTGGAGTGACAGGTGGAATTGCGGTATATAAAATCTGTACTTTAGTTTCTAGCCTAAAGAAACAAGGATATGATGTACATGTATTAATGAGTAAAGAAGCAGAAGAGTTTGTATCACCATTAACATTCCAAACTTTGAGTGCAAATAAAGTGATTACAGATATGTTTACAATTGATTACACACCAGATGTACATCATGTATCTTTAGCGAAGAAAGCGGATTTATTTGTAATTGCCCCAGCAACCGCAAATATTATTGCGAAAGTATCTAATGGAATCGCAGATGATATGCTTACTACAACATTCCTTGCGGCAAACTGTCCAAAATTAATTGTTCCCGCAATGAACACACAAATGTTAATGAATCCTATTACACAAGATAACTTAAAGAAATGTAGAAGTTATGGAATGGAAGTATTTGAAAGTGATTCAGGATATTTAGCGTGTGGAGACGTAGGAAGTGGAAGACTTCCAGAGCCTAAGGAAATCGAAGACTACATCAAACAAATGTTAGTGACTGATAAATACTTAGCAGGCAAGAAGATTTTAATTACTGCTGGGCCAACAAGTGAAGCAATTGATCCTGTGCGTATGATTACAAATCATTCTACTGGTAAAATGGGATATTCTTTAGCCAAAGCCGCAAGAAATCTAGGTGCTTCTGTGACGCTAGTTACAGGAACAAATCTATTAAATGATATTCGTGATGTAGAAATGGTTCATGTCATTAGTGCTGAAGAGATGGCACAAGCTGTTTTAAAAAGACAACAAGATATGGATTGTATGATCTTAGCTGCAGCAGTTGCGGATTATACGCCAATTGAAGTTGCAGATAATAAGATTCATAAAAAAGATGGAGATATGAATATTGCATTAAAGCGTACAAAAGATATTTTAAAAACATTAGGAGAACATAAAAAAGAAGGACAGATTTTGATTGGCTTCTCTATGGAAACAGAAGATGTTATTGAACGAACAAAACAAAAACTTGTGAAGAAGAATTGTGATTATATTGTTGCGAATAATTTGAAACAAGAAGGTGCTGGTTTTGGTACAGATACAAACATCGTTACTTTAATCAGTAAAGATGATGAAATTTCATTTGGTAGATTATCAAAATATGATACTTCTATGAGAATATTTGAGAATTGTTTAAGAGGAAAATAAAATGAATATTTTAATGACAATTGATGTAGGAAATACAAATATATCACTTGGGTTGATGCAAGGAAATGATGTGATTGGTTCATTTCGTCTTACAACAAAAACGCCTAGAACATCCGATGAATTTGGATTATGTATTAAAGAATTAATGGATACAACAAATATTTCAGATACGGATATAGAAGCTGTTATTATATCTTCTGTTGTACCTAAAATCATGTATTCTTTAAATTCCGCAATTGTTAAATATTTACATAAAGAACCAATAATCGTTGGACCTGGAATTAAAACAGGTATTTCTATTCAAACAGATAATCCAAGAGAAGTTGGTGCAGATAGAATCGTAGACATTGCGATGGCATATCATACATATCATAAATCTTGTATTATTGTTGATTTTGGTACAGCGACTACATTTGATTATGTTTCTGAAAGTGGTGTATTTAAATATACAGTTATAGCGCCAGGTTTAGGAATTGGTGTTAATGCCTTAACAAGTCAAACAGCGAAACTTCCTGAAATTGAAATTCAAAAACCAAAAAGTATTTTAAATGGAAATACAATTACAGGAATGCAAGCTGGTGTTGTTTATGGATATATTGGAACAGTAGAATATATCATCAAACAAATGAAGAAAGAATTAAAACTTGCTGATTGTTTGGTTATCGCAACAGGTGGTTTAGGGAAAGTCATCACAAAAGAAACGGATGAAATTGATGTATATGATCCTGATATTGCGTATAAAGGTATGCGAATTTTGTATGATTTAAACAAAAATAATTAAGATTATAGCTAAGAAAGAGGTGATTCCTCTTTTTTTCGATATAATAATGATTGGGATTTTAGGGAGATATAGGAAATGAAAAAAGGTAGACGTAGAGTTCGAAAAGGTAGACTCGTTGTTTTGAGTTTGGTAATTTTAGCGATAATAGGTGCGGGTGTATTTTGTTATGTAAAACCAATAGTTGAAGAATATTATAGAGTTGGTTTTGTTTCAGATAAAGAAGATTCATCTAAAGTGATGTATCGTAATGAAAACCATGAGTATGTATATGGATTACAAATGATTGATGGAAAACAATACTACTTTGATGAAAATACTGGTTACATGTTTAAAGGAATGAAAGAAATCAATGGTTCTAAATATATGTTTAATGATGATGGTGTTATGGTTGTAAATCAATTTGAACATATCAAAGACAATGAATCTGAACATATTTTATACTTTGATCACGAAGGTAAAATGGTAAAAGGTTTACAAACAATTCAAGATAAACAATATTTCTTTAATGAAGATGGATCATTAGTAACCAATCAATACAAGCGTTTAAAAATGAATGATACAGAACAAATATCATATTTTGATGAAGAAGGTAAGATGGTTACAGGAAGAAAAAATATTGATGGACATGATCGTTTTTTTGATGAACAAGGAAAATTATCTATTGATATAGAATACCTTCAAACAGGCATTCAAGATATATTAAATTCTTATCGTGGAGATATTAGTATCTATTTTAAGGATCTTACAAGTAATGAATCTTTTGTGATGAATGATCATACGTATTATCCTTGTTGTATGATTAAAGTTCCATCTTTGATAACGATTTATAATTGTATAAGGGATGGTATTATTACAAAAACACCACAAATAGAACATTGGATCGATTTAATGATTCGTATTAGTGATAATACTGCATTCAACAATTTGATGTGTGCAATTGGTGGTGGCAATGGTGTAAAAGGTGTAAATATGGTTACACAAACTGCACATGAGATTGGTATGCATGATACAGACGCAAAACATGGTTTAAAGCCAGGAGAAAACTATTTTAGTGCAGGTGGTGCTAATAAATCTTGTGCAAAAGATTTAGGACTTGCGTTTGAAAAAATCTATAATCATGAAGTTGCGACACCTGAACTATGTGATGAAATGATAGAAATATTAAAAACATGTGATGATTACGAAGAATTACAAAATGGACTACCAAGCGATGTAGCATTCGCTCATAAAACGGGTTGTGCTTATGCACTCTATCATGATGGTGGTATTGTTTATTTAGATGGTAGAGAATATATTCTTGTATGTTTTTCTGATAACGCAAGATATACAGTCATGATGCCAGAAGTATCAAAGTTTGTATATGAATATCAAGCAAACTTTATGCCAAGTGAAATATTCTGATATTTGGACTTGTTATATAGCTTGATATATGTTATAAATTGAAATGTAGATAGCCCAAAAAAAGGGTAGGTGAAAAGCCACTAGAAATAGTGGCTTTTCCATACATTAATTAAATAATATTATTTACGTAATTCGTAACACATACCGCAAGAGATAAAGTTACTTTTTTTTATTTATCATCAAATTGGATGCCATGAAAAATAAAAAACCGCATAAATATGCGGAATATTCAATGACTATGCCGATTGACAGAATTGAACTGTCCGCTGATCCTTACCATGGATCTGTATTACCACTATACTAAATCGGCGTAAAGCCTATATATGATAACAGAATATCTTAGTATAGGCCAATGTTCTTTAATTCTTTATATACAAGATGTAATGGTAATCCCATAATAGAATAGAAATCTCCTTCTATATGTGTAATATATCTACCACCATATCCTTGTATTCCATATGCACCAGCTTTGTCATAACATTCACCAGTATCAATATAGGCATTGATTTCTCCATCGCTCATACTCGCAAAAGTTACTTTCGATACAGATACATCTTTAAATGTTTTTTGATTACTAACAAAAGCTAAACCAGTAATCACTTCATGTGTATTCCCTTGAATTCTTTTTAACATTTCAAAAGCTTTTTCTCTTGTTTTTGGTTTTCCTAAAGGAATACCATTAAAAGCTACAATAGTATCTGAACCAATAACAATGGCATCAGGATATTGTTTTAATATGGCATTTGCCTTAGAGAAAGATAATTCTTTTACAGCTTTGTATAAAGAGATATCTTTTTGTAATGTTTCATCAATATCTGCTGGTATACATTGAAAAGGAACATTACATTTTTCTAATATTTCTTTTCTTCTTGGGCTTTGTGAAGCTAATATGAGTTGTTTCATGGTTTTATTATAATACAGTTATTGATATAATAAAAAGCAGAAAAGGTAGGAAACATAATATGGGAGATAAACCAACATTAGTTATTTTGGCTGCAGGAATGGGTAGTAGATATGGAGGAATGAAACAAATTGATGGCGTTGGATCTCATGGAGAACCAATCATTGATTTCTCTATCTATGATGCATATCAAGCAGGATTTAGAAAAGTTGTTTTGATTATTCGGAAGGAACATGAACAACTATTTAGAAATGCGTTAACAGATAAAGTTGCTAGAAATGGTATGGAAGTTGAATTTGCTTATCAAGATATGAACAATATTCCAGAAGGTTTCACTGTTCCAGAAGGAAGAGAAAAGCCATGGGGTACAACACACGCATTATTAGCTTGTAAAGGTGTTGTAAATGAACCATTCGCAATTATCAATGCGGATGATTTCTATGGAAGAAATGCATATCAAGTTGTATATGATTATCTAACAAATGAAATTGAAGATGATAAATACGCTATGGTAGGTTTCCAATGCTTAAATACATTAACAACAAATGGAACTGTTACTAGAGGTCTATGCGAAGAAAAAGATGGAAATCTATCTCATATTGTAGAAGTACAAAAAATTGCTTTACAAGATGGTCATGCGGTATATGAAGAAGATGAAAACTGGAAACCAATTGATGATAATGCATTAGTATCTATGAACTTCTGGGGATTTACACCAAAGATCTTTGATGAACTCGAACCAATTTTTAAAGATTTCTTAGAAAAGAATTTAGAAAGTAATCCAATGAAGTGCGAACATGTAATTCCTACTGCAGTAGGTGATCTTGTTCGTGAAGGAAAGATTACAGTTAAGATGCTTTCTAGTAAAGATAAATGGTTTGGCGTAACTTATAAAGAAGATAAACCTGATGTTGTAGCGAAGATTGCGGAAAAGAAGGCGAGTGGAGAATATCCAGACGTACTTTGGAAATAAGAATGATCCCGGTATTAGCCGGGATTTTTGTGAGGGGATATGATAAAAGCGGTATTTGTAGATATTGATAATACACTATTGAGTTTTGATGAATATGTGAAACAGTGTATGAAAGAAGGGTTTCAAAAGTATGGTTTAAAACAATATGCTCCATATATGTTTGATGTCTTTGTAGAAGAAAATGGAAATCTTTGGAAACAATTAGAAAAAGGACAATTAACATTTGAACATTTAGAAGAAATTCGTTGGCAAAAAATACTGGATCGATTAGAAATTGATTTTGATGGACTTGTCTTTGAAAGATACTTTAGAGAAGGACTATACAATAGTGCAATCTTAGAAAAGAATGCATTAGAAATGATTCAATACTTGAATCAAAAATATATTCTTTGTTTAGCGAGTAATGGACCATACTTTCAACAATGTAATCGTATCAAACAAGCACATTTAGATCGCTATTTTGAGTTAGCGTTTATATCCGAAAAGTTTGGATATTCGAAGCCTTCTAAAGAATTCTTTGATTGTGCATTTCAAGAATTAAATGAATATCATAAACAAACTATCTTGCCACAAGAAACATATATTATAGGTGATTCTTTATCTTCTGATATGCAAGGTGGGATTAATTATGGAATGCATACAATCTTCTATAAGAGAAACAAAGATAGCGTTGTTCCTGAAACAGTAGAACACGTAGTAGAAGACTTAATTGATGTTAAAAATATCTTATAAAATATGAAAAATATTTCATTATTTATGTAAATCATGAAAATTATTTCCTTTTTTGCGTTAAATTATACGAATAAACGAGTATAATAATGCAAGATACGAGGAGGGACTAATATGAGTATCGTAAAAGAAACAATGGATTTTGTAACAAAGTTTGATCCTGAAGTTGGGAATGCATTAGAAGCAGAGTATCAAAGACAGAAGGATAATATTGAATTGATTGCGAGTGAAAATATTGTATCCGAAGCAGTTATGATGGCAATGGGAAGTGTTGCGACAAATAAATATGCAGAAGGATATAGTGGAAAAAGATACTATGGTGGTTGTCAAGTAATCGATCAAATTGAAACAATCGCAATTGAACGTGTTAAAAAATTATTTGGTGCAGAATATGCCAATGTACAACCACACTCAGGTGCCTCCGCAAATTTAGCAGTAGAATACGCTGTGCTAAAGCCAGGAGATACAATGATGGGAATGAGCCTAGATGCTGGTGGACATTTAACACATGGTTCTCCTGCGAATATTTCTGGTAACTATTTTAATATCGTTAGTTATGGTGTGAATGATGAAGGTTATATTGATTATGATGCGGTAGAAAAACTTGCGATGGAATGTCATCCAAAGATGATTTGTGCAGGTGCGAGTGCCTATCCTAGAACGATTGATTTTAAACGTTTTAGAGAAATTGCAGATAAGTGTGGCGCAGTTCTATGGGTAGATATGGCACATATCGCAGGACTTGTTGCGGCTGGATTGCATCCTTCACCAGTTCCATACGCAGATGTTGTAACTTCAACAACACATAAAACTTTAAGAGGCCCTCGTGGTGGATTTATCTTAGCTACAGATGCCGCAAATAAAAAGTACAACTTTAATAAAGCAGTATTCCCTGGTACACAAGGTGGACCACTAGAACATGTTATTGCCGCAAAAGCTGTATGTTTTGGAGAAGCTTTAAAGCCTGAATTCAAAGAATATCAAACACACTTAGTTGAAAATTGTGCTGCATTAGCTAAAGCTTTAAATAAGTATGGATTTAAACTTGTATCTGGTGGTAGTGATAATCATTTGGTATTGGTTGATCTAACAAACTTTGGAATTACAGGTAAGTTTATGCAAGCGGCGTGTGATGAAGTGAATATCACATTAAATAAGAACAGTATTCCAAATGAACCATTATCTCCATTTGTAACAAGTGGTGTTCGTATTGGTACTGCCGCAATCACAACTCGTGGATTTGTAAAAGAAGATATGGATGCGATTGCGGAATGCTTGTATTTGGTTGCAAGTGATTTTGAAAAGAATAAGGAAGAAGTGAAGGCTAAAGTAAAAGTCTTAACAGATAAATATCCTTTATATCAATGATGGAAGAAATAT
>CAVFDO010000060.1:0-14177 GCA_963621095.1 bacterium | reverse complement strand
GATGAAATTTTAGATTCAATAAAGAAACTTGAAAATGAAATAAACTCAAAATAAAGTAAAATTTCTTGCTTCTACTTCACTTCTTCTTACAGATACACATATTGAAGTTCTTATAAGATAAACTGAACTAGGTTGACCTAGTTCTTTTTTATACAAAAAAAGCTTCTGAATTACTCAGAGCTTCTTCTTTTCATGTACATATTTCATAACATTCGGAACAATGATCATGACATAGATTGCCATACCTGCGTATTCTATAAATTGACCAATTGAGCCACCTAAACTTTGTTTGATGATTGGGTAGATAACTGTAATCCAAATACACAATGGAATTAACGCAAATACACCAATGATAAAACGATCTTTCCACTGCATTTCTTCAAAATCAAATCCTTTTCTTTCAAAGAAACGACAAATACTATAAACACTCACAAATCCTAATCCTTGGAAGGAATCAGCTTTCATCTTGTTTGGATCAACTAATAAACTACCATCTTCTAAATACTTCAATGGATAAGATTTCAATTGATAGTATGCACATAAGGCAACACACAATAGAATTCCACCAATCATAACGATCTTATCTCTAGAACTATCTTTATCTGTCCAATCTTCAATCTTATTTGCGATGAATATCATTAGTGCTGTTGCTAAAAAGCCAACAATAACATCTTGTGGTGTATGAACACCTAGATAGTTTCTAGAAAACATAACAACGAACATAAAAATGATAAAGATTGCAGCCAATACTTTCTTACCATGTTTTTGAAACCATCTACCTGTATTTCCAAAGATACTTGTAGCCCATGTGCTATGTCCACTTGGAAATGAATAACCCGTAGCGGATACTTTAGAATCACCATATGGAAGTACCCTAGCATCTCTAATCCAAGGTCTATAGACGCAGAAAGTTAATTTTAAGAAACCATTTATGAGTAATCCTAGTCCAAATCCTGATAGAATTTTCTTTCCACCTTTTCTATCAAATGCCCAATAAATCATACAAATGATTGCGAATGCCCAAAAGCTTACCGCAAACTCACTTGCCCATAAAAGAAACGGAGCTAAGAAAGCACCAACTCCATTTCTAAAATTTTGTAATAACAATAAATAATCAATATCCATTCTCATTCCCCAAATCTTTCTATAAATTCATCTTCCGAAATAATCGGAATATTTAAAGACTTTGCCTTTGTATTCTTACTACTTGTACTTGTTACATCATTATTAATCAAATAGTTTGTACTCTTTGAAACAGAACCTGTCACTTTACCACCATGTGCTTCAATATAAGCTTTTAGTTCATTACGATTCTGATAATGGTGTACATCTCCTGTCACAACAAATGTTAATCCTTTACATTTATCATCTACAGCTTCTGTTGCTGTTTTTTGTATCTTTAAATATTGAATTAAATCTTTGTAATCTATGACATTTTGTTCATCATGGAACCACCTTACAAATGCAGAACTCTTTTCTGTTCCTATTCCATCAATGATAGAAAAACAGGATTCATCTTCTGTAGTAGATGCTTCTTGAATTAATGATGCAATATCTTTTGCGTTTAATAACTTTCTTGCGACATCAACGCCAACTAATGGAATATTTAACGCATAGATTAATTTAACATCATCAATTGTCTTTGCCTTTTCAATTGAGGCAACAATATTATCTGCACTCTTATCACCAAATCCATCTAACTGTGCTATTTCATCACGATGTTCTACTAAACGATAAATATCACCATTATTATGAATCCAACCTTCATTAATAAATCTAGAAAGTGTTGCTTCAGAGATACCATCAATATCTGCACCACCTTTAGATACAAATCTTGTAAACTTCTTTAATTTCTTTGCGGCACAATCTGGATTTGTACATTTCAATGTTTTTGTTCCAGAATTTTCACTAATCTGAACTTTTGTTAATGAACCACAAACAGGACAAGTTTCTGGTATATGTAACTGTCCTTCTATCTTAGAAACGTGAATGATCTTAGGAATGATTTTATTCGCCTTAATAACAGATAATACTGTTCCTTTATCTCCAATACCTAATCTTTCACATTCTGAAATATTACAAAGAGATGCTCTTTTTACAGTTGTACCTTCAAGTTCAACTGGTTCAAATACTGCCACTGGTGTAATTGTAGAAGCTGCACATGACCATTCAATATGATCTAATTTACTTTCTACAGATTCATCTGCCCACTTAAACGCATAGCCAGCTCTAGTTGCGTGATGCCCTGTTACAGAACCTCCTGCAGCGTAAACAATATCATCATAGGCAATAACTAACCCATCAACAGGATAAGGATTTTCATTATCTGTAACTTTCTTTGTCCATTTTTGAATTGTTGTGTTGATGTTTTCATACGAAGAATGTTCAATCTTTTCATGATCCACAACCACAAATCCATTATCTTCTAAGAAAGACATTTGTTCTCCCCATGAAGAAAATGTTTGATCTGTATGAACTAAAGTAAATGGAATCCAATGAATCTTTCTTTTCTTGATTTCATCTAAGTCTTTCAGTGTTAAAGAACCTGAAGCTAAATTTCTTGGGTTTGCGTAATCTTCTCCAGATTCTAATACAAATTGATTGAAATCTTCATAAGAGATGATTGCTTCACCACGAATGACCAAATGTCCTTTTTCTGATATTGTTTTCGGAATTCCAATCAAAGAAGAGGCAACATGTGTAATATTTGTACCAATATGTCCATCTCCACGCGTTACAACTTTTGTTAGTTTTCCATGATCATATGTTACGACTAGTGTCAAACCATCTAGTTTCCATGATAACCAAATTGGTTTTCCACTTGCCCACTTTACTAGATCTTCTACTTTTTTTGTTTTCGCTAAAGAAAGTGCTGAAAATTCATGTGCTTCTTTTTCACCTTGTGTATTATCCGCAGATACATGAATAGTGGGAGAATTCTCTAAGATTGTTCCAGTTGCTTCTTCTAATTTTTTGAGTTCGTCAAATTTCGCATCCCATTCATAGTCTGTCAATATTTCTGCTTGCCCATTGTAATAAGCTGCACTTGCCTCATTTAATTGTTCAACAAGCTCTTTCATTCTTTCTAAATCATTCATGTTATTCACCTTTTTTCTTTAAGCCAGGAAATATCGCAATCTTTTTAATTCCATATGGATAAGAAAACGCAATATCTAACATATCTCTCTTTGCCTTGATAACAACACCTTCTCCAAACTTAGGATGAATGACAATATCATCTTTCTTAAATTTCGTTTTAGATGGTTTTGGTTGTTCTACATGGATTGGTGAAGGAATTTCATCTGCTTCATCTTTGAAACTCATAAAATCCGCAAAACTATTTTTAAATGTTTTTGTATGATTTGACGCTGTTATTACTCCACGTTGATTAAAACTTCCTGCAGCCTCTGTCATATAGTCTTGATTCATTTCTTTGATAAAGCGACTTGTTCTTCTTTGTCCTTGAATAATAAAGGAGAAACCACCTGCTTCGCATACATACAAATGATTCATTGCACGTGTAAAGGCAACATAGGCAAGTCTTCTTTCTTCTTCCATGCCATGTCTAGAATCATCTACAGAACGTGCATTCGGGAAAATACCTTCATTTAAATCCGTAACAAATACAGTATCAAATTCTAGTCCCTTTGCGGCATGTACCGTCATTAACTGAACGCATTCTGTAATTTGTCCATTTTCTCTATCTGTATATAACGCAATATTTTGTAAATATTCATCTAAATGTAAATCTGGATTATTATTTGTGAAGTTTTGTAAATCTTCTTGTAAAGCTTTTAAGTTCAAAAGTCTTTCATCTTTTTTCTCTTCATCTGCTTCACACATTGCCTTGATGCCACTTTCTTCTATGATTTTCTCTAATAGCTTATCTAATGGCATCTCATTGTTTTGTTCAATTTGTTTCCATCTTTCAATCATTGAAACAAATTCTTCAATTGTCTTCTTCGCTTTACCAGAAAAGATCTCATTCTTTTTTAGAACATCATACATCGTTGTATTATTCCTACGTGCTTCTTCAACGATATTGTCCATTGTTTTTCCACCAATACCTCGCTTTGGTCGATTTAAGATTCTTTGTAAAGCTAAATCATCATTTGTGACAATCATTCTTAAATAACACAATGCATCTTTCACTTCCATTCTTTCATAGAATCGAATACCACCATAAATGATATAAGGTATTCTTAAATCAATCATCGATTTTTCAAGCCCTCTAGAAAGATAATTAGAACGATATAAAATAGCGATATCAGAATACTTTTTTCCTGCGCTATGAAGTCTTTGTATTTCACCCGCAATCCATGCATCTTCATATTCTTCACTTTCCGCGCCAAAATGAATGACTTTATCTTCATTCTTTTTAGATGTAAAAAGTTCTTTCTTTAATCGATTTTGGTTATTTTGAATAACACTATTAGATACACCTAAAATTGCTTCTGTTGAACGATAGTTTTCATTCAACATGATTGTTTTGGCATTAGGAAAATCTTTTTCAAAATGCATAATGATATCTACATTCGCACCACGCCATGTATAAATTGTCTGATCTGGATCACCAACAACATACAAAGAAGTATTCTTTCCTACTAAATAACGAATCAGCTTATATTGTAAGTTATCAATATCCTGAAACTCATCTACTAAAACATATTCAAATCTTCTTTGCCACTTTTCTACAATAGATGGATATTGAGAAAACAAAGTGACTGTTTTCAAAATCAAATCATCAAAGTCTAACGCAAACATTGCCTTTTGACGGTTCATGTAATATTCATAGATTTTTGCCTTATCTGTATCATCTGTAAATTTACCAGCCATTTTTTTCGCTGCTTCCACACTAATTTGTGCTGTTTTATTATTAGAAATGTAACCAACAACTTCACCAGGTGTTAATTTAGAATCTTTGAGATTCAATTGTTTGATTGCTTCTTTCACAACAGATTTTTGATCATCTGCATCCATGATTGTAAAGTTTTTAGGATATCCTAAAACTGAAATATCTTCTCTTAAAATGCGCACACAAAGAGAATGGATTGTAGAGATCCATCTAGGTTCGTTTCCTTCTTCTAACATCTTTGAAAGACGTTCTCTCATTTCATTTGCGGCTTTGTTTGTAAAAGTGATCGCTAAAATCTTATAGGGACGTACATCTTCATCTTCAATCAAATGTACAATTCTCATTGTTAAAACTCTAGTTTTTCCAGAACCAGCACCCGCAATGATTCTTAAATATTGATCATCTGATAGGACTGCTTCTTTTTGATTTGTATTTAATAATGTTGTATCAATCATTGTATTTCTCCAAGTCCAAAATATTATACCAAAGAATTAGATGCATGATGGTATGTTATAATAGCACCGAGGTAAAAAAGATGACATTAAAAGCTGATCAATGGAAAGATTATTCCTGTTTAGATGCAGGAAATGGTGAAAAATTAGAACAATGGAAAGGGATCGTTTTAAGAAGACCTGATCCTCAAGCAATTTGGCCAATGCATGAAAATAAAGATTGGAAAAAAGCTGATGCTGTTTATCATAGAAGTAATAAAGGTGGAGGACAATGGGAATACAAAAAAAGATTGCCTGAATCTTGGACAATCAACTATCGTAATTTGACATTTAAAGTATCTCCTACTGGTTTTAAACATACTGGCATTTTCCCAGAACAAGCAGTCAATTGGGATTGGATGCATGATTTGATTGCATCTCATCAAGATGAAGAAATTCGTGTATTAAATCTATTTGGATATACAGGTTGTGCCACAATGGCATGTTCTGAAGCTGGGGCGAGTGAAGTCGTTCACGTCGATGCTTCTAAAGGAATGGTACAATGGGCAAAAGAAAATCGAGATCTTTCTCATTTAGAAAGTAATAAGATTCGTTTTATTGTAGATGATTGCTTGAAGTTTGTTGAAAGAGAAAAAAGAAGAGGTCATACATACCATGGCATTTTAATGGATCCACCAAGTTATGGTAGAGGTCCAAACGGAGAAATGTGGAAGTTTGAAAAAGAAATCGTTGGTTTGATTAAAGCTTGTTTAGAAATCCTAGATGAAAATGCATTATTCTTTTTAATCAATAGTTATACAACAGGTTTTTCTTCTATTGTATTAGAAGATTTAATGAAAACAATGATATTACCAGAACATCCAAATGGAACGATTTCTTGTGGAGAAGTCGCAATTCCATTACAAAATAGAGATTTATTATTACCTTGTGGAATATATGGAAGATGGGAAAGAAAATGATTAACGTCCTCTATGAAGATAATCATATTCTTTGTGTAGAAAAGCCGGTGAATGTTCCTGTACAAGAAGATGATAGTCATGATTTAGATCTATTAACAATGTGTAAAAACTATCTTAAAGAGAAATACAACAAACCAGGAAATGTTTACCTAGGGCTAGTACATCGCTTAGATCGTCCAGTTGGCGGAGTCATGATATTTGCAAAGACTTCTAAATCAGCTTCTCGTTTAAGTGATGCGGTCCGTACACGAACAATCCAAAAAGAATATCTAGCGATATTAGATGGTGTAACAAGTGGAACTCACACATTAACAGATTATTTAAAGAAAGATACAAAAAAGAATCGTGTATTTGTCACAAACGAAAAAGAAGGAAAGAAATCTGTTTTGGACTATGCTGTTTTAGATCAAAAAGTTAACAAAACACTTGTTCATATTCTTTTACATACGGGAAGATCCCATCAGATTCGTGTACAGTTTTCTAGTAGAAATCTACCACTTGTATATGATCAAAGATATAACCCACATACAAAAAAAGGTCAAATTGCCTTGTATGCATATCGTTTAACATTTATTCATCCTGTCAAAAAAGAACAAATGTGTATTACATGTTTTCCTCCAAACAAGGATCCTTGGAATCTATTTGAGGTCAAAAAATGCCTAAACAAGTAAAGAAAAGAAAAAGACATATTCGTAAAAGCTTGATTGTTGTTCTTGTGATTGCCATAGTAGCAGTCTTTTCAGCGTGTTATATTCCAAAATATATTGAAGATAAAAATCTTAAAAATTTAGGTTATTCTTCTGAAACGATTGAAACCATCAAAGAAAAGAATCTAACAAATACGATTCTTACAAATAATTACTATTCCAAGTATCTAGAACAATCCATTCAAGATAATACATTGAATCAATCTTATATTTCTTTATACGCCGCAATTACAACGGATAGAACATTAACGGATACAGATCTTCTTTTATATAACAGATTAATGGATAAAGGTTATGAAGAAGATCAATTACAAAATCTATTTAACAATTTGTCTTTCTATGAATTAACACCATTATTAGTATTTGATTACCAATGGGATGAAAATCCATATATTGAAGATTGTCAAAATCATAGAGATACAAATTCAGAATCTTCATTTTCATTATCAGATTCTTATTATCAACTCTATAAATTACAAAAAGAAATCACAAATCCAACAAATCTCAATACACTTGTGAATAGCACGTATGGTTTAACATCTGATTATGTTCCAACTAATCTAACAGATGTAAATACACAATACGCTGTAACAGGTGTTCAACTAGTTGATGAAGTTCAACAAGCATTTATTGAATTATCTATGAGTGGCATGCAGGAAGGGCATTACTTCTTCGCTACGACTGGCTATAACAGCTATCAAGCACAAGAAAGTGCATATAATAGTTTACTTTCTAGAATGAGTGAATCAGAGGCAGATCAAGTTGGTATTCGTGCAGGTCATTCTGAACATCAATTAGGTCTTGCGGTAAACGTTGCCGCAACATATGAAACTTCTGTATCCTTTGATCAAACACAAACATATCAATGGTTATTAGAACATTGTAATGAATATGGTTTTATTCAAAGATATCCTGCTTCTAAAACTTCTATTACAGGTGTAGAAGGAGAACTTGATCATTTCCGCTATGTTGGAAAAGAACTCGCTGAAAAGATTACAGCTTCGAATCTTACATATGATGAATATTATGCTTTATATCTTGCATCATGGGATGAACAAGATTGTGTTCCTTCTCAAAAACTATTAGATAAAATTGATAATTATCAAGTTGATTAATGCCGGCGTATTTTCTCACCTATTATCTATTGATTTAGGTGGGATTCGTTGGCTTTTATTTAATCAACAAAACATCTTCACTTTCAAGCTTAAGTAGTTCGTCCGTAAAACCACCTGCACTCGCTAATAAATATACGACTTGTTGACCTTCTTTCGTAATGAAGCTAGCTTTATATTTTAAATGATCTAATTCTTTCATTCCTATCTTTTTATTTCGATATTTGCATTCTCCTAAAACCAAATTATTTCCATTTACACCAACGACATCGATTTCACTTTCACACCATTTTCCATTCAAATAAATATTCCCCCACCATTTACCGATATCTATTGGCATGAATTGTAGTTTATTCAAAAGCGCTAGTTGATATAAATTACTTCTAATAATTTCTTCGTAAATAAAGCCAAGATATTCATTATACTTCTCATTTAAAATAAATGACTTAGACTTTTCTTCTAAACTAACAATCAAAGATATGTTAGGTTCAATGAATGTATACGCAAATCGCAAATACAAATCTGAAATATGATATCTTTTGTCTTTTTTATTATTTAAAGGATTATTAACAATCTCGATAATATTTAATTCTTCTAATTTATTTAAATAAGAATAAATTGCACGATTATCTATCTTAACAAAGGAAGCTATATCACTCGCTTTCTTCTCGCTACTACCTAGGTATCTTAGAATCACATTATAAGTCGTTGAATCTTTAAATTCTTGATTTAAATAATTACTACTTTCTAAAAACAACCGACCATTACGATTGAAATAAAGAGAACTTATTGCGGATGATACATTTTTATACTCTTTAAAAAACATAACATATTGTGCTACTCCACCTGTCATAGCGTAAACATCCATCGCATCTTTTTCATTATGAAATATCTCTTTTACTTCATCATAACTAAAAGGCATTAAAGATATAATTTCATCAAATCTTCCGTATAGTGGCGAAGTACTATCTTCTATTTGTCCTTTCATAAATGATCTGTTCGAGCCTAATAAAATAAGTTTTACATTTCCATTTAAGCAATGATCAATTATATATTGAAACTCAATACTGATATCTGAATTTTTTTTCGCTAAAAACGGAAATTCATCAATTACAACTACTTTTTGTTCTTTATTAATATAAGTAAAGACCTCTTTAAAAGAATTTAAAGAATCTAATATTGAATCATCATTACCTCTTTTAAGAATATTTTTAAAATCACGAAGACTTGTTTCATAATCAAAACTACTAACTTGGTAATAGTATGAAATATTATTCATATCACTTATCACATTTAAAATAAGTTCTGTTTTTCCAGTTCTTCTTCTTCCATATATCGCTAATGCTTTTTTATTTTCACTAGCAACGAACTCTTCAATCATTTTTATTTCTTTCTCTCTAAAATAAAATTGTTTCATTATTATCACCCAGATGCATTATATCATATTTAAATATGACATATTTAAAACTGTCATATTTAAATATGATGTTACAACAAAACCATTTCAAAAAAATCTCATAGAATCTAATTCTACAAGATCTTTTCATTAATCATTCATTAATTCCATTGCTTGTTTGAGAGTGCCAGCACCATCCATCATGCCATATGTTCTCATATCAATTGCCGCAATTGGTTTACTAGGATATTTCTTCTTTAATGCATCTAAGTTAAAACGAATCTGTGGTCCCAACAAAATACAATCAGCTTCTGGAGCATACTTTTCTTCTGAACCATAACCATACGCATTAATGTCATAGTCCTTTCCTAGTTTAGCGGCAGATTCTCTCATCTTATTTACTAATAGAGAAGTAGACATTCCACCAGCACAAAATAATACAATTTTCTTCATAATAATCTCCTAATTTCTCTACAAATACTATACAGCAGAATCAAGCGATGTATAAAAATAATTTGTGGATGTATAAATATGCATCCACTGTTTCTTTTATAAAATAAAAGCCTAAATATTTATGATGATTAACGCAATTTATTAGATGTATAAACTCTATACATTTGTGATTGGTTTTCTATCACCTTTTGAATTATGTTGTTTTTCTCTTCTTCTTTTGAGTTCTTCTTCAACATCTTCTAATGTAATTCCTTTTTCCACCATTAAAACTAACACATGAAATAGAAGATCATTGATTTCTCCAACTAATTCTTCTTTTGATTGAGAAAGTGCGGCAATCACAACTTCTGTACTTTCTTCTCCAACTTTCTTTAGTATTTTATCTAAACCTTTTTCATAAAGATATGTTGTATAACTACCTTCTTCTGGATGTAGTTTACGATCCAAAGCATTTTGATATTCTTTTTCAATTTCACTCATTGATTTCTTCTCCATTTTCATCTCTATAAAAACAACTATAACGTCCTGTATGACATGCAGCACCTACTTGTTCTACAAGCAAAAGAATTGTATCTTCATCACAATCAATACGAATTTCTTTTACATGTTGATAATGACCACTTGTTTCTCCTTTTACCCATAGTTGTTGTCGACTTCTTGAATAATACGTTGCTAACTTTGTATCTAATGTTTTTTGATAGCTTTCTTCATTCATATACGCTAACATCAAAACTTGTTTAGTATGTACATCTTGTACCACAACAGGTAATAGACCATTTCCTTTCTTAAAGTCTAGTTGCATCATATCTGACATTCACTCCTTTTTGATTCAAGTATTCTTTTACTTGTGTAACTGTTAATTCTCCATAATGAAATAAAGAAGCCGCAAGTGCTGCATCCGCTGCATCTTCATGAAATACTTCATAAAAATGTTCTAAAGAACCACATCCACCAGAGGCAATCACAGGAACTTGAACATTCTTTTTTACTGCTTGTAAAAAAGGAATATCAAAACCATTCTTTGTGCCATCAGCGTCCATACTTGTTAATAGAATTTCACCAGCACCCTTTGATACACAATCTTTCACCCAATCGATTGCATCAATTCCTGTATCAATTCTTCCACCATTGATAACTACATTCCATCCTGTTCCACCTTCTCTTTTTCTTCCATCAATTGCGATTACAACACATTGATCACCAAACTTCTCACTACACTCACTAATTAAATCTGGATTTTTTACTGCAGCTGAATTCAAAGAACATTTATCTGCACCTGCTCTTAATATTTTCTTCATATCTTCACTACTACGAATTCCTCCACCTACAGTAAATGGAATGAAAATATTCTTTGCGACAGACTCAACCATTTGAACTGTTGTATCACGATTCTCATTTGTCGCAGTGATATCTAAGAAAACTAGTTCATCAGCACCATCATGATAATATTTTTTCGCACATTCTACTGGATCTCCTACTTCTTGTAGGCCAACAAAACGCACCCCTTTTACGACTTTTCCATCTTTTACATCCAAACATGGGATGATTCTTTTTGAAATCATAATTCACCTTCTTGAATTGCTTGTGTTAAATCTAATGTTTCAGAATAGATTGCCTTACCAGTAATACATCCAAATAAGTTCATATCTCTTAATTGTTTGACATGCGTTAGGTCTTTGATTCCACCAGAGGCAATGATTTTCATTGAAGTAGTTTCTTTTAATGCTTGTAACATTTCTATATTTGGTCCCATTAATGTTCCATCTTTTGAAATATCTGTAAAGATAATTTCTGATACACCTATTTCTTCCAATTGTTTCGCAAAATCCAAATAGGATATTTCAGATGCTTTTAACCACCCTTCTACCATGACATATCCATTCTTACAATCCATTCCAACAATGATACGATCTTTATATTTAGAAATTGCCTCTTTTAAGAATGTTTGATCTTGAATCGCACTTGTTCCTAAGATAACTTTAGAAACACCATTGTCTAAATAAAAATCAACATCATCCATGTTTCGTATTCCACCACCAACTTCAACAGGAACATTCACATTTCGGCAAACTTCTACTATATATTCATGATTGATTCTTTTTCCTTGTTTTGCGCCATCTAGATCAATCATATGGATTCTCTTCGCACCTGCTTTTTCAAACGCAAGCGCAGTATCTAAAATGGATTCTGCGACTCGTTGGCTCTTTGCGTAGTCTCCTTGATAAAGACGTACAGGTTTTCCGTTGATAATATCAATTGCTGGTATAACGATCATAGAAAATCCTCCACAAAATATTTCAATAATTTCAATCCTTGTTCTCCACTCTTTTCTGGATGAAATTGTGTACCAATAACATTATCTTTTTGTACGATACCTGCAACTTTTGTATTCCCATATTCAGAGTAAGCAATCAGATTAGATTCATTCTTTACAGAAGCATAATAAGAATGTACATAATACATGTATGCATGGTTAAATCTTTCTTTTAAATTACTATTTTGATTAAATATTAATTCATTCCATCCAATTTCAGGAACTGGTAGATTCTCTTCTATTTTGATTACTTTTCCTTCAATAAAGCCAAAACCTTGATGAATTCCTTTTTCTCCACTTGTTTCAAATAACATCTGCATACCTAAGCAAATTCCTAAAAGAGGTACTTTAGAATCAACCATTTCACGAACTGTTTGGTCTAACCCTTTTTCTTTTAGATTTTCCATGCCTTGTGCGAATGCACCAACTCCCGGAAGAATCAACTTATCACATTGTTGAATTTGTTGTTTTGTTTCACAAATTTGATAAGGAACATTTAAGTAAGATAATGCATTTCCTACGCTGCCTAAATTCCCCATTCCATAGTCAATGATTCCAATCATAATGTCCCCTTTGTAGAAAGTAATGTATTTGATTGTATATAAACTGCTTCTTTTAACGCATGTCCAAACGCTTTAAAGATAGCTTCTACTTTATGATGATCATTTTCTCCATACAATAAATTCACATGTAATGTAATACCAGAATTAATAGCGAACGCATAAAAGAATTCTTTTACCATTTCTGTAGACATCATCCCAATACTTTCTCTTTGAAATTCAGCATTGAATACTAGATATCCTCTTCCACTAATATCTAAATCTACACAAGCTAACGCTTCATCCATTGGACAACGAAAACTACCATAGCGCACAATTCCTTGTTTATCACCTATCGCTTCTTTAAAACATTGCGACAACGCAATCCCAATATCTTCAATCGTATGGTGATCATCTACATCTAGATCTCCTTTTGCGATTACATCTAAATCAAAAGATCCATGAAACGCAAATAGATTCAACATATGATCAAAGAAACCAATACCTGTTTGAATGTTTGTTTTACCAGTACCATCTAAATCAAATTTGATTTGTACATCTGTTTCATTCGTTGTTCTTTTTATCTCAGATTCTCTCATGATTCCTCCTCAAATTGTTTCAGTACATTGAATACTTTCTCATTTTCTTCTTCTGTTCCGATTGTGATACGGAATGTATCATCCTTATAGTTACGAATCACTATATTTTGTTGTTGGAATAATTGTAATAATCGTTCTTTTTGATCAGTTTTACCATGCAAGAAATTAGCTTGGGAAGGATAGAAAGTAACCTTTTTCATATCTTTTACTTGTTCGTATATTGCATCTCTTCTTTTCGCAATTTCTTTTGCCTCTAATTGAAATTCATTTGCGTATTTCAATATAATTGTCGCAATCTTCATTGTTATGCTATTCACCGCATATACAACACTTCTACGTTTCATATCCGCCATGTTTTTTGTATTACTAATTAAAAATCCAACACGAATTCCAGCTACGGAATAGGCTTTTGATAATGTTCTCGTTACATATAAATTATCATATTGATTGATTAACGAAATCGCACTTTCTTCATCAGAAAACTCTATATAGGCTTCATCTACAACAACTGGAATATCAGAAAAACCTTCTACTACTTTTTTGATTTCTTCTTGCGTTAAACAATATCCAGATGGATTATTTGGTCTAGAAAATAGCACCAAAGATGCACCTTGTCCATTTTCAATAAATGCATCTACATCTAATGTTCCATCATCATTCAATGCATATTTTTTTACATCTGCTTCATAACAACTTGCATAATAATCATACATAGAGAAATCAGGATCAAATGTATATAAATACTTTCCTTTTGATAAAAATGTACCAATGACTAATCCTAACATCTGATC
>CAVFDO010000059.1:0-14512 GCA_963621095.1 bacterium | reverse complement strand
AAGCCAAGGAAAGCATTAGCCGACTAACCCCGCCTAAATCAATAGATTATAGACGAGGAATGCGTCGGCACTTATTCAAATTCCATAAATCCAATCAACCTAAATATCCAAGATGGAGCATCCAGAGGTGGCGTTGTTGTAGCTACACTTAAAATTTCATTCAGCGGCGATAAAGCAACTATTAAATTTGTTCCTAAAAATGGATATTCACAAGGTAGTTTTTCTGGGGATATTTATTCAGTAAGCTATAACGGCACTTATTATGACCAACAATCTTATTTTTCAGCTAAATCGATGTCTATTTACAAACCATCACGTGGACATATAACAATAGTCGGAAAATATATTGTTGGATCAATTATTTGTGATGTAGGTAAAACTTATGTATACGGATAGTTTTAAAGATGAATATATTGGAAAATATTATTTTGAAGCTTTATTAGATGAAAAGAGAAATCGTGTTGAGGTAGAACCAGGAACTTGGAATCCAAGACATTTTGTAGAAATACTAGATGATCATCGTATTAAAACAAATTTTTATAAATACAACGAACACATTAGTTGGTTTAACAAAGAGGAGATGATTTTCAGGATTCATCAAGGATATACGTATGATAAAAATGGACCTCCCGAAAAAGTATTCCCAGTAAAATGGCTGACAGATGACATGTTTGTGGAAATTGGTGAAGATTACTTGATATTAATTGCTTCAAGAGCTTTCAATAATTCTGCTGGATTTTATGCAGTTCCATTTTATGCATATGATCTGTTATTTCGAAAAGTAAAAATAGCTCAATAAAAGAGTATGACTGTATAATGTGTCATACTCTTTTACTTAGTCCTTCGTACATTGTTCTAAAATATCTTTTAAGATTTCTATACCCAAATTAAATGATTCAATGTTCAATCTCTCATCAAAAGTATGGAAATATTCGCAAATAGCACCAACTGTTGTAATATCCAAACCAGGATGTAAAGCAGAGAATACACCAACTTCCAATCCACCATGTTCTGCAACTTTCTTTAAAGTTTTTCCATGATTTTCTAGAGCTTTGGCAAACTTATCTCGAATAGGAGATATTTCTTCATATTCCCAACCCGGAAAGAAATCACTAGTTTGATATTCTAATCCAAAAATATTCGCACATACTTTAATTTTATTTGCGATATCTTTAACTGCGGATTCAAACATACTTCTAACAAATTGTTGAATAGAAACTATGTTATCTTTTGTTGAGATAGCACCTAGATTCAATGAAGTTACTGTTAATCCTTCAATTGCCATTGATTTATGTTGGAAACCATTTGGACAAATATACATGAAGTTCAATAATTCTTCTGTTGATTTATTATCAGCACATACTTTTTCCGTTTCAACAACATTTAATGTATATGTGTAGTTTGGATCACTAGACTTCAATTCTTCTTTAATATTAGAACTGATTTGCGATATTTTCTTTTCTAATGCATCTTTATCTGTTTTAGAAGTAAATACAATATCAGATTCTGGAGGAATTGCATTGGATCTTGATTCACAATTCATACTTACAAAATGAATATCAATATTACTATCAATAGCTTCTTTTAGAATTCTGACCGCAATTACATTTGCATTCCCTTTTTCTAAGTGAATATCTGCACCAGAATGACCACCTTGTAATCCGCCAATATGTAATTGATATGTTGGAGAACTATTTTCTACCATATTCATTGTTTTCTTTGTGTCAACATAACAACCACCTGAACAACATAAATCCGCAACATCATTGTTCATACTATCCAAGCTAATCATTCTATCTGCTTGAATGTCTTCCGGTTTCATCGCAAGAGCACCACCTAATCCAACTTCTTCTTGTACTGTAAAAATACATTCTAATGAAGGATGAACAATACTATCATCTTCTAAAATTGTCAGCATATACGCTACACCAAGTCCATCATCTGCACCAAGTGTCGTATCTTTTGCGTAAAGCCATCCATCTTTTTCAACAAGTTCAATGGGGTCTTTTTCAAAATCATGATTTGACCCAGGACGCTTAGCGGGAACCATATCCATATGAGCTTGAAGAATTAATGGGGATGCATTTTCTGCACCATTTGATGCTGGTTTAAACACAAATACATTGTAAGCTTCATCTTGTCTATATTTTAAATTGTGTTCTTTTGCGAATGCACAAACAAAATCACTGATTTCCTTTTCTTTAAAGGAAGCTCTAGGAACTTCATTGATTTTTTGAAACCAATAATGATGTCTATATTTATTTACATCGAATTCCATAACCAATCTCCTATTTCTTTGTCATATGTCTCCAAGTTCCTGTTCCTAATACAAGTGGAATATAACCAGTTACATCAGGATTCACAAGAACTGCACCACCTTCTTGATAGAGTGGGATAATTCCTTGATCTTCTTCAATCAAAATTCTTTCTGCTTCAACCAAATCATTGAAACGTTTATCAACATCTGTAGTGTCTTCACCTCTAGTGGCTTTGATTTCTAATGCATCAAATTCTTCATTGTTATAAGAACCAAAGTTCATAGAAGCTGTAGACATCATAATATCCAAATAAGATTGTGGATCAGCATAATCTGGCACCCATCTTGTTAGACCAATAGAGAAGTCATGTTCTAACATCTTAGAGATTCTTGTCTTTTTAGGATTAGAAGAAAGAGTAACTGTAATACCATCACAACATTCCGTAATCATTTGTTCCAATGTTGTTGCGACTTTACTAGAATCAGATGCATCATCATACATGATTTCAATTACTGCGTCTTTTCCAAGTTCTTCTACAGCTTTTTTATAATATTCGCTCGCTTTATCTGGATCATATTCTGTATAATCACCCGCAATATCTCTAAAGTCTGTACCATCACTATTACTTACTAAATCTTTCGCAATCAAACCATCAGCTTCAATAGCACCTGTCTTTAATACATTTTCAGTTAACTCTTCACGATTAATAGAATAACTGATTGATTTTCTTAGATTTTCATTAGAAAGATATTCATCTTCCATATTTGGTGCAAGCCACCAAATACCTGAAGTTAATATAGCTTGGTAGCCTTCTGTATCTTTATATTGTTCAACCATTTCTCCTGTTAAAGTAAGAAAATCCAAACTACCAGATTCATACATCAATGTAGCTGTTTGTGTTTCTTGAACTAGTTCAACATTGATTGCCTCTTGTGGATAGTTTTCTTCATCCCAATATGCATCGTTATGTGTAAATGTATAATGGTTTCCACTCTCCCAATCTGTCATTGTATAAACGCCACTATAAAGCATATTTTCTGGTGTCAAAGCATATTGATCACCTTGTTCTTCTACAAATTCTTCATTTAATGGATAGAACTGTGGATTTGTCATACAAGAAATAAATACAGTAGAAGGAACAGATAAATGAACGATAAATGTTTGATCATCCTTTGCTTCTACGCCAAGTTCTTCAACTGACTTTTCACCATTAATTACATCATCCGCATTCACAACATTTAAAGAACTCATGATGTAAGAATATTCACTCGCTGTATTTGGATCAACCAATCTTCTAAATCCATATACAAAATCATTCGCTGTAATTGCTTCACCATTAGACCATTGAATCCCATCTCTTAAATGGAATGTATATGTCAAACCATCATCACTCACATCCCAACTTTCAGCCAAATCTGGATGAACTTCTTTATCTTCACCAAATTGAGTTAAACCAGATTGGCAAAGAGATGCCATATTAAATGAAGTTTCATCAGTCATCAAAGACGTATCCATCGTTGTCATA
Source organism: bacterium (assembly GCA_963621095.1). Taxonomy (GTDB): domain Bacteria; phylum Bacillota_I; class Bacilli_A; order Erysipelotrichales; family Erysipelotrichaceae; genus Bulleidia. Next base: position 10,729 of record CAVFDO010000059.1, on the reverse strand, counting down.
TCATTCATAACGGCGATGTTAATTGTCTTATCTGTTGATGTACTCTTAGTAGATGTTGTAGAACTAGTAGTTCCACATCCTGCCAACAACGACATACACATTGTTGCGGCAATCATTTTTTTTCTTTTTCATATTCTTTCCCCTTTTTCTAATCAAACAACTTCATCTTAAAATTCCAGGGAATAAAAAATCCCACTAGAATTCAATCTCTAGCGGGACGTAAAATCTTACGCGGTACCACCCGGTTTCAGAAACAAAATATTTCTGCACTTCTTTCTTCGTAACGTGAAATCTACGAATTTACTTAATCCTTACGTTTCAGTAAATCAGCATAGGAGTGAGTAACATTTCCATTGCATATGTTCTTCCACCAAACGAACACTCTCTGAAATACTTTAACAAATGTCTGTCTCCATCATTGCTTTCTATTTTGTGTTTGAATGATAACTAATTTATCACTCATTTTCTGTAAATACAACAGTTTATTTCTGAAAGTATTTACATTTATCTTTTATCTTTTCTATTTGGAACCCAATCTGCTGTTTCTTGATACCACTTCAGAATTGCTTTTTGCATGCGAAGAATATCTTGTGCATATTCTGGATTATCAATTTCATTCACTTGTTCATTTGGGTCTTTGTTTAAATCATATAGTTCATCTTTCTCATACAAACGCATCGTATATTTTAAATTTCCAATTCTACACATTGTAGCTCTACCATGTGCACCGTCTTCTTGATGTTGTACAGATAATCGAGGCCAATACATATCTTCTGGACTATCATGCCCTAATTCCATTGAAGGTTTATCACCATATGGTCTACCACCCTCACAAAAGATTGCTTCTTTATGTTCTTCATCACCATTCAAAACATGAACTAAAGATTTTCCATATTGAACATAATCCAAGTCGACACCTGTCATTTCTGATACTGTCACCGAAAGATCAACAAGTTCTGCTAAAGCTTTAGTTACGCGTGGTTTACAAGAAATATTCTTTGAAGGCTTAATAACCAAAGGAATGTTTGTTAAGTCATTTTCAAAACAGTTTTGCAGTTTTTCAACGATATCATAATCACCTGTATAATCTCCATGATCTGAAAAACAGAAAATATTTGTATCATCATAAAAACTACATTCTTTTAGTTTATCAATGACCATTCCAAGTTGATGATCCCATTTCGCTGTCATTCCTAAATAAACTGCTCTCAATTCGTTCCATCTTTCTTCACTCCAGTCATGAAGGTCCATACGATTTGCTGTCTCAACCAACATTTTCGGTTTATTTGGATTCCATTTTTTGCGAGGCGGAAGTGCATTTCGATCAATCAAAGAAAACCAAGGTTCACAACACCCGTAAGGAGGGTGTGGATACATCAAAGTACAATATATAAAGAAAGGTTTATCATTTCCTTCTTTTTTCTTACGATCTAAGTATTTCAAACAAGCCTCAACGCATCCAACATCAGCATATCCACTACTCTTTTCATCCACTTTTCCAATATAAAATGAATACATATCTTTATGAAAAGGTTTTGATGGACCGTGACCTTTTTTTATCTGATTCATGATATCTGAATCTTTATCTCTTGTGTTATTTGGATCAATTCCATCATAATATTCATCACAATATTCTTTTTTTGAACGATTTCCTGGAATAACATCATTTCTACCTATCCAAATAACTTCATATCCTGCTTTTTTCATTGTTTTTAGAATATTAGGTTCATCTTCTTCTTGTAGAAAATGCATTGTTCTATGTCCAGTTGTATGTGGATAAAGTCCAGTTAAAAAACTACACCTACTTGGAACACATACTGGATTTTGACAATAAGCATTTTCAAATCCAACACCTTCTTCCACTAATTTATCTAAATTAGGTGTAACAGATGCAGGATTTCCTAAATAATGTTGTGTATCAGCTCTCATTTGATCAGCCACAAAATAAAGTATATTTGGTTTATCCGCCATATTTTTCTCCTTCATATTTATATTGTTTTATTTGAAATTTATTGAGCAATCCAAGCCATTCTATCTTTACAATACGTTAGAAACTCTTTATACCCGCAATATTTTTCATCATAATAACAAACTGATAATCTTTTACAATTACCATGACACATATGTACAAATTCACACGTCAAACAAGAAGAACATGTTCTTCTTTCTTCATAAATGAATTGTCTCGCAATATCATTTTGAATCATATCTTCTAAAGAATCTTTTATAATATTTCCACAACAATATTGATCTAATACATAAAAATCACACGGATACACATTTCCATTAGCTTCAACTACCACTTGCATATGACATCTTCCGAGCAATCCACATTGTTGTGGAAGAATACCCTTATACATCATCAAAATATTATCAAACAAAGTCACTGACATATATCTTTGTCTTAGAAAATCGTCAAACCACAAATCAAAAAATTTTTTGTAAAATGAATAAAAATCTTTTGGTTTTAACGAAAATATGTCTGTCATCTTATTCTGTTGTAAAGAAGGTAAACAAGGAATGATTTGAACAAAATCAAACCCATTATCTTTATAGAATTTATATAATTCTTCTGGCTTTTTCGATAATTCCTTTGTTAAAACAGTTAATATATTGTAATCAATATTTGCGTTTTTTAATCTTCTTAGATTGTACAATATCTTTTTTAATGTACCTTTTCCATTCACATCTTTTCTGAAATAATCATGATTTTTAATAAATCCATCAATAGAAATCCCTACTAAGAATTGATTCTCTTTTAACAATTTAATCCATTCATCATCTAATAATGTTCCATTTGTTTGAATTGAATATTGTATCTTTTTCTGATGTGTATTTTTTTCATTTACAGAAGATATAAATTTTTTGAAATAATCAATTCCAGCACACAATGGTTCACCACCCTGGAAACAATAATTTATTTGATTGACTGGTAATTCTAATGACTTCTCTATTAAAGTATCCATAGCTTCACTTTTCATGATACCCATGGATTCATTTTCTCGATTATGACTTACATCACTATAAAAACAGTATTTACATCTCAAATTACATAAAGATGATGCAGGTTTGATCAAAAAAGATATTTGCGTCATTTTATTTCCTTCTAAAACAATTTTAACTTTATTTCCAAAGTTCTTTTGGCAAATCGTTAAATGTAATTAATTCAACTCGGTTATCTTTCACCCATTTTTTTACTTCATCGCTCGTTAACGCTTCTAAATCTTTCACTCTACATAGATTAAAACTTGAAAGCCCAAACAATCTAGCATCAGCATATCCACAATGTGTTACAAGATATCCATATTCTTGTTTCAAGAATTCAGCTTTATCTTCCAAAATAAAACCTTTTAAATCTTCCTGAAGTTGTCCTTCTGGAGAAGCCCCCATAATATACCACCCCATTTTTCCATATCCGCCACAATTTTTATCACCAAAAGTCTTTGTATATGGACGATCATATTTTTTTGCGATTTCTTGTCTTACTTTTTCAGTAGTAGCTGTTCCATATGCATGTGCGTGTATATAGTCTGGTACTTTTCCTACAAGTTCAATGTATTTTTGAACTTGTGCATCAAATTCCATATATAACTGATCATAATCTACATGATCATGATTTACAGCAGTTTCATCAGCCTTTCGATTTTCCTTAGAAGTTAAAAAACTTCCATCTTCATGGCATAAATTAGGGACTTTCTCATATCCTAATAAAGAAGAACCTGTACTTGCATTCAAATCAATTCCAAAAGCAATGTCATCAAGATATGGTCTAATCTTTTCTACACATTCTTTTGCCCAAGGCATATTAGAAAACAAACCAGTATTTTTCACAATACCATGTGTAATTCCATAAATAATCCCATCCGCAACAGCAGGTGTCATTCCATAATCATCTGATTGTACAATAAATTTCATAATAATCCTTCTTTCTTTTGTTATTTTATCATTTCATTTATAGAAAAAGGAGGAAAGATTAACTGCATTATAAACTTTCCATCCTTTTAATATTACAAATTATTTTGTGATACCTTGTTCTTCTTCAAGGGCTTTCTTATCACCCATCTTAAAGAATGGATACCATAATGCAATAGAGGCTAATATCATGAGCAATTCCCATATAGCTAGTCCAATTCCACCTTGTAGAAAGCCATTAATAACAGGTGGAGTTGTCCAAGGAATTTGTAAGCCATGTGGAATTGGAACTAACCCGATTTTCATTACAAAGTATGTTAAAGATCCTAAAATTGGTGTAATGAACATCAATGGTAGGAAGAACATAGGATTTAATACTACTGGAATACCAAATAACAATGGCTCATTAATAAAGAAGAATGTTGTAGGAAGTGATAATTTTCCTAACATCTTATACTGTTTAGACTTAGCAAAGAAACACATGAGAATTGCTAGACCAAACATTGTACCAACGCCACCAAATGTAAATGACTTTGTAAAAGCACCAGTAATAATGTAAGGCATTGTCTTTTCACCAGCTTGGAAAGCAGCTAAGTTTTCAAGTGACAATGGTGTATAAACAGGGTTTGTAATAGAGCCAACAATATTTCCACCATGTAAGCCAAAGAACCAAAGAAGATTTGTCATTAAGTTAAAGAACAAGAATGACCAAATATTATTGCCAATGAAACGCATCAAGTTAGATTGAATGACAGTGAAGATCATTGTATGTAGGTCCCCATAAGGTGTAAAACTACATAACATTGCAACTAACAAGAAAATAACAACAACGAAGGAAGCAGGAATCAATGATGAGAATGAGTTAGCAACGTTAGGTGGAACACTGTCAGGCAATGTAATTACCCATCCCTTCTTTACAACACCAACATAAATTCTCGCACCAATGAGTGCAATAATCATTGCTGTAAATAAACCTTTTGCTCCTAGATATGTTGTGGCTACAGCACTTACAGTAGCAGCATCTTCTGCTGCTGTAGCGAAATAAGCTGTTCTTCCTGTAACGATAAAGAAAGAAACTAAGCAAGATAAACCAGCACCTGCACCGTCTACATCAAATGATTTAGCCAAGCTATATGCAATAAAGAATACTGCATATACTGCAATTAAATCCGTAGTACATTGTCCAGGTAAAGCCAAAATACTTGATAGACCAGTTTCAGCTAACCAGTTTGTCCAAGCAGTAATTGGAAGGTTTCCAATTAGTGTAAAGATGGAACCAACAATTGTTGCTGCCATTACCGCAATAAATCCTGAACTAATAGCTTTCAAATAGCGATTGTTTCCCAATTTACCCGCAATAGGCATCATGTGAACTTCCATCCAATTCATGAATTTTTCCATGATATCTCCTTTCTGGGTATCCCCAACTTTTTTCTAAAACTAGTCTAACAATCTTAAATTATTCTTTGAATACGGGTTTTTGCCAAATTTTCGGCACGAAGTTAAGCGCTTTCTTTTTCTAATTCTTTTTTATCAAGTAATTTAAACACTGGATACCAAAGAAGACTTTGAAATAGGATCATAACTAGTTGCCACAACGCTAACTTCCATCCTCCTTCTAAAATTCCAGATATGATTGGTGGTGTTGTCCAAGGTATTTCTACACCAATACATTTTGGCAAAAATCCAATGCTCATCAAGAAAACAGTTAAAGATCCAGAAATAAATGGAATTCCAATGATTGGCAATAACATAAAAGGGTTTAAAACATATGGTAAGCCAAATAAAATCGGTTCATTAATAAAGAATACTCCCATAGGCAAAGACAATTTCCCTAAGTTTTTCAATTTTTGGCTTTTCGCAAAAAAGCACATTAATATAACTAAAGATAAAGTGGAACCAGCACCACCAAATGTATACATCTGAGCAGTCGTTGAAGTAACAACATATGGTAATTCTTGACCTAAATGATATGCCGCCAAATTTGCATAAGAATATTGCGTATAGATTGGATCTTTTAAAACACCAATCACTTTTCCACCATGAATTCCGAAAAACCATAGAAAATGTGCAAATGCTTGAATATAAACACTCGCCCAAATATTTGATCCAACATATGGATCCACATACTTTTGTAAACATAAAACAACATACGAAGGAAAGCTCATTCCAACAAGCGCATGAATACATAACATAAACAAAACCGAAAGAACACATGTTAGTAATACAGGAAAAACAGACACCAATGAATCTTGTATATCTCTTCTTAGATTTTCAACACCAAAGTAACGCATCTTTTCTTTAATAAACACAACAAAACCAGAAGTTGCTAAAGATACAATTAATGCAGTGAATATCCCTTTAACTCCAAAATATGTTAAATCTACATTTCCATTTTGAATAGATTCTGTAATCAAGAAAAATGAAACCGCTGAAGAAATCATTACATTTGGTGCACTTTGATTACATCTTTCTGCATAAGCTTTTGATGTTAACAAAACGATATACAAAGATATCATTCCTAAAGTCATTGTAATTGCATAATCTAAAAGTGAACCAAGACCTATAGAATCAATAAATGTCACATATGATTCCACCGGGAATGAACGCATAATAGTAAATATCGCTCCAATAACGGATATCGGTAATGTAGAAGAAATACCAGAGTATATTGACCCCATCCACTTATTTTCTGTCAATTCACCAATGATTTTATTGAATTTCATCAATTTATTTTCTTTTGTAATTTTTGGTTCTTCATCAGGATGCAAAATGCTATCAATCACTTCATGCACATCTTCTTTAGAATAAATATCTTTTGGCAGCATTTTACATTTTGTATAGCCCATATCATCTATTTCTTTCTTTAAATATTCAATTTGAGGTGCTATCAAAACAACATCTGCTTGTATCGCATATTTATGAATTTGAGATATTCCACACGATCCAACTTTCAAATCTTCAATATGTTCGTCTTTCAATTGTTTTCTTATTTTTTCACATATGACACTACTTGTCATTCCCGAAGCACATACGACTAAGACATTCATACACACGCCCTACTTAAAGATACTATCTTGTTGTTTTCCATCAAAATGAGAAAGAATTGCATCACACCAGCCTTGATAAGAAGGTTTCTTAGTTAATTTTGCCATCAATGATACATCACTCAAAACATCATATAAAACTCGTACAATCATTTCAGATATTTGATCATCACCCTTTTTCATACCCAATAATATCACCCAATGCACTTCTCGGCGATTGAACCATATTATAGGTTTCACAGAGTGCGCTACTACAACTTTATTTTCATCAAGTAATATTGAAGAAGGATGCGGTACCGCAACACCATGGCCAGTATATGTTGAAGCTATTTTTTCTCGATTAATTACCTTTTCTTCAAAATCTTCTGGTAAAGAGATTTGTTCGTTTAATTTTAAGCACAATTCATGAATTGCTTCTTTCGCAGAAGAAGCTTTTAAATCTTCAATAAAAAGTTCTTCACAAAAAGCATTTAAAACACCAGTTGATAATTGTGAATCTTCATTCAAAAAAGAATTTATTGCTTGATAATCAGTATCCGTTAACAAACAATTCACCACTAAAACGGGTATAATTTGTTTTGGTAAATGAATCGTAGAAATAATCAAGTCATATTTCGATAGATCTATTTCAGACAACTCAGCTAAACTGCAACTATCAACTACCTGTATTTTATCCTTAAATTGTTTTTCTAATTTGAATTTTAAAATTCTTGAAGTTCCTGCTCCACTTGCACAAACTGTTAAAACTTTAGACATCTTGAAATTATTTTTTCTTTCTAAAGCCAGTTGAAAATGTAAAGCTAAATAACCTATCTCATTTTGATCAACATTCACTTCATACTTTCTAGCAATTATTTCTGAAGCAAGAACAGCCATATCATACCCTAATGGATTTTCTTCATAGACTTGTTGAACTAAAGGATTATGCATTCGTACATGATTCTTCAATCTTTGTATCATCGGTTCAATGTGCGTACATAACATAGTAAAAAGATCTATATCATTAAATAAATTTACTTCATATGTGTTTTGAATCTCTGTCAGAATTTTGCGAACTGTATTCAATGTATCAAATGATAAGATATTAGCATCCTTTTCTGTAAACACTTTATTACCAATCATATGTATGATAATGAAACCAACACTTTCATCACTCAAGCGAATACCTGTTTTTTTGTATATTCTTTCAATCAAATTCTCTGCAATTTCTTTTTCTACCGGGAAATTATCAACTTGTATTCCTGATTTTGTATCTTCTCCATACAGTTGTTGCATCAATAATGTAATAAATAAATGTACAGATAAATTCTCTATTCCAATATCTGTCATTCGATAATTCTTATTTTGTATTTCTTCTAATACTTGCGTTTTAATCCAATTTTTTCCTTCTATATTCGATAAATCTTCAAATACAGGAATATTTACATTCAAAGTATTTGAATGATAAAAGAAACAATCTGAAACACATGCTCTCATATTCTGAATCTCACCAGAAATGTATAAGCCTTGTTTCCCTTTTACATCAAGTTTCAAAGAATATTTTTCTAATTCTTCTCTTACACTTTTAAGATCAATCGCTAAAGTACTTTTAGAAACATTTAAATCATCGCACATATCTTCAGTTTTAATTGGTGATTTACTTAATAACAATTTACGCAAAATATAATATGTACGATCTTTAGAAGTATTTGGGTTTAGGACTTGATTTTCGTTGATATCTTTTTGTGTATTCTCTAAATAAGATTTAAATTTTTTGATATCTAAAACTTCTATACGATATCCAAAATTAGTCTTAAACAATAATCTCGCTCCACTTTTTTCTTCAAATTCATCTTTATAGATACGAACAATTTCTCTTAATGAACGTTCACTCAAATCTAATTGATAAGATAATTCTTCTACCGTATGAAAAGAAAAGTCTTTCGATATAGCAGAGAAAAATTCAAAAGCCTTCTCATCCATCATTTCAAAATACTCCAACGCTTCTTATAGTATATAAAAGTACATACGAACCAAATGATAGAACCAATTGTTAGAGAAATTATTGTGGTTATCATTTCACTAATATCTAATCCTTGCGTAAATGCCAAAGAGAATACTAAAACATTCAAACTTAGTTCTAAAATAAGAAACGTATAAAAAGCAAAAACACCAACTTTATAATCATGTCTTACAATAGCAATTACATTCGCTACGATCATTGCCACATAGAAAATAATATCAACTGTTCTATACACACTAGATTGTCCTGCAAATACTGACGTCGCAATATTCATAAGATCTCTGAAAACCAATAATCCTTCTATTACATATAAAACTTTATGATAAGTCATAGAAAATTTATCTTTTTCAGCTACTTTTTTTAAACTCATATTTACCTCATACTATTTTCTTTAAAGTTTATCATCACATTTTAATTGACACAATAAAACATAGTTCTTATATATGCATTTGTACGGCATATTAAAACTATGTTTTAAATTCAATTAAAAATTAACCTCATTTTAAAATAAATGTATTCATATCACCAGATTGTACAAATGTTGAGGGGATATCTGCTGTACCTAATGCTTCTGGCAACCACTTCAACATGTATTTCATACCTGGTTCTTCTACATTGAAGTGTCCTACCGCAAGAATAGCTTTATTATCTCCAAGCATCATGCCATCTCTCATATATTCATTTACAGTATAGTCAATCAATTCCATTGTAATCAAACAATCTGTGTGCGTCATATCTAACGTTGTAATTGTTTCTTTATCCGCAAAACCAATACAATGCATTGGAATCGCTACACGATTGACAATCGTTTTTGGATCACCAATTGTACGAATACCATTCAAATTAGCTCCTTGAATAATTTTCTGTGCTAAATCTTTTACTTTAATTCCTTCCGGAAACACAAGGTTAATTGGCATACCTGCATACTTTACTGGTGCACCAATCTTAGGTGCATAATATTGTTCTAGGCCAGTTTCATGAAAGAAACCTCTAAAGATTCCATCATACCAACCACCATTTCCATCTGGTAATCCAGAATGAATATAATCATGATTTCTCCAAACTGTAATTCCATACTCATCTAATAATTCTTTTTTTCTGAGATATACACTATTCTTTTGTTCCATCAACCAATCTTGATGATCCCCATGATTCCAAAATAAAGCTTCATGAGAAACAATCAGATTCGCACCTAATTCATGTGCTTTTTTAATGACATCCACAGATGCAAAACAAGTCGTTACAATACCAGTACACTCTTTATCTGTCTCACCATATAATACTTGATCTCTTGTTGTTGCCTCATCAATTGGTTTACCTTCTTTTGTTATTCCTCTTGAATATACTTTAATTTTATCGATTACTTCCTGTATTCTCATTTCTTTTCTCCTTTATGGATCTTAGAAGGAATATAAATTACATTTCCTTCCTTTCCATCAACTCTTTGTCCTCTTGTATTTAAATCTATTTTACGAGCAACAAAGCATTTTGTACCATTAAATTCATATGGTTGACAATCATCTGTACCTTCTATGATTGATTTAACAATATCTAAATCTTCATCTACTAATGATAATGGTGATTCACATGTTCCGTGTTGTCTTAGGATTCGATCATACTGAGACATTAAATCCTTTAATTTTTTCAATGTATCTAAATATTCTTCTAGCGAGGTTGCTTCAGGCATACAGAATAAAGTAAATACACCACATGCATCCCCAAATATGATCGTTCTATCTTCTTCAACTAAGAACACCATCATTCCATG
>CAVFDO010000058.1:0-14823 GCA_963621095.1 bacterium | reverse complement strand
TTATGTGAAAAAATCTATTCGATTTTTCATATGAATTGAAAGAATTTTAAACATTAATAAAAGTGAATGATGCATGTGCACCATTCACTTTTGAGAGTATTAACATGATTATTCTAGCACTGTTACGGAAAAATAGGGTATTGAATTTGAAGAATTCAATCTAGGGTCTTAGGGATATTCCCTAAATATTTGTCTTTGGTGGGGTACCAAAGACGTTGCTTGCTACAGATATAGACAGTCATTTAGCTATATCTTTCTTTTTGACTGGAATAATATCTGATAGTTCATTATCTAATTTTTCAAACTGTTCTTTCTTTTGATTTAGAAGTTTTAGATTTGAAACAATGATATTGTTTTCTTCAGATAATGCTTTTATCTTATTTTCATTTCTCATTTTCTTTGTTTCAAGATTTTTAATTCTTCTGATGATATCTTCGTAATTAATCATATTAAAATTCCTAAGAAAGAGTTTGAGAAAATACCTTTTTTTGAATTCTCTTTTGGAAATCTTCTGCTTTCTCTAATCGATGTTCATCTTTTGAATAATGGTAAAGTGTATCAGAGAGTTTATCATTTTTGCTGACAACATTTTCATTAACATCTTTTAATACATTTTGAATGTATGCAGAACTTACAAAAGGGGAATCACAAATTGCTAAACATTCATCTGTAGAAGAAGGAATGATGTAAAGGTCGTATCCAAGATTTTGAGATAGTTCTTTTAAAACATTCGGATAGAAGATTGTTGCTGCACCATCTGTACGATGTTCATTTGTAAGAATGAAGAGTTCCATTTCTTTCTTTTCGATTTCTTTTTTAGGAGAACCGAAAATCAACGTTTCTATTGTTCCTACTTCAGGTACCATCATTTTAGGAGATGATATTTCAGCATCTCTATGAAGCTGATTTACATCAATTCCATATTTATACATCAAAGCATTTGTGACTTTTGCCGAACAATACTTACTATCAGTTGTTTGTATCATGATGTGATATGTGATTGCTAAATCACCAACAACAGTATTAGGAACAGTATCTAATAATTCTTTGTTTTCTTTTGCGTTGATTACTTGCATGAACAAATAATCTTTTACATTTTGGTATTCAAGAATGTTATTGATATCTTCTAACAAGATTTCATTTTTGATCATTTGTATTAAATCCTTTCTTAATTTCAGTTAAATAAAAATCCAATCTTTCTAAATTGGACTTTTCTGTATCATGCATTTCTAATGTGATTTCAATCATTTTGACTTTCTCCTAAATCTAAAAATAATCCATAGAGTGGATCATCTGTTTCAACCTCATTGACTGTATTTTCATATCCATCGATTGCATACATGATGTATTCATGAATGTCATATAACATATATTCTTCAGCATCTTCTAATGCTTTAATTCTTTGTTCGTAAGTGATTTGTTCAAGTGTATCTTCTGCAAGTTCTTTTGAAACTTCATATTCATCTAAAAGATTTCTTACAGAATTGATCATGAGATATTGTGCTTGTACAATTTGTTTATCTTCATTATTTAGATTTGAATAGTTGTATATCTTAGTGCTGCAAATCATTTCCTTTATCTCCTTTGTGTTTGTCTTTTGTATCAATTTCAATACAATATTTTCTTTCTTTGTTTCCAAATAGTTGTGCCATTAATTCAGAATCATTTTTGATTGCTTCATAAGAATCTAAATGTTGTTGATCTAATAAATGAAAACTCTTTTTCTTTTCTTTTGATTGATCAACAAGTTCAGTTGCCGCAATCTTTAATGCTGCTTCTTCATTGAGCTCTAAACTATCAGGTGTTTTGTTTAGATCCATCAATAACAAAGTTTCATTGAATAGGATAGGTTCTTCTTCCTTCAATGCTTTCATTTGTTTAAACATGATATTTAAGAATTGTTTCTTTACTGCATCGTTTACTAATACTTCTACAGGTTGATCTAATAAATCTTTATAATGTTTAGATGGGACGATTGTAGGTTGATTAGTATCTGGATTAATATAAGCGTATGTCATACGACTAATATTTTCAGATACTTCTTTGATTTTCATTTTTTGAAATAGGTCGAATTGTTTGTTCAAAATTGTTCATCTCCTTTCTTTTTGGGTAATAATAAAAGACGAGTTACAACTCGTCTTACTATTGAAATATTGAAATTTTTTCTGGTACTGTGCCATCAATTTGATATTGATATAAGAGTTTTCTTAATAAACTCAATGACATAGTATCAATATGGTCTTTTGTGGTAAATTCCCATGCATTGCTACAATTTTCAAATTTTATCTTTTCTGAATCTAGCATTGTAGGATAATCAACATCAATTGGAATTCTCTTTGTGATTAATTTTCTTGCGTTTACTAGGCATTCTTTTTAGCTTTGTGTGAATTTCTGGCTCTAAAAAACATTCTTTGTTAATTGAAATGATTCCATCAAGTACTGCATGACTTATTTCTTTACATTCAGACAGCTCCGAATTGAAAACACCGTATTTATATATTGTAATTTGTTCATCTAATGCCACTAGATTTGCACATCCACCGATTCCTAGACGCATATATAAAAATCACTTTCTAGTATTAGTATATTATCTAGCAATCTCATGTTTGTTTTTAGTATTTTTGTTTACTAACACCTCATTAAAGTCTTTGTACTTTGTTGGATGTTCATCAATACATTCATATTGGTTATAAAGAACAGAAATCATTGATTGTGTAGCTTTTATTCCTACTTCATCATTATCTAAATGAAATACGATACATTGAATATTTGTATTTCTTTCTAGATATGATTTTAGTGAAATAGGGATGCTAGAACCATCTTGTTTACTAACACCTGCCAAAGATAAATAAGAATGAAGCATATAATCTTCATTGTTTTGTTTTAACAATGTCATATAAGAAAGCATATCAATGGATGCTTCAAATACATGTAGTTCATCACTTGTAGGATCTGTATAAGAGAAACTAAATGCTTTGTTGCTGCCAGCATGATCTAATTTTACATTGTCACGAATACTTCTTTTAAATGCATATGAAGGTTTTTCACCATTATAGCCAACAAATACAACATTCTTGTAATACTTGCTTTGATAGATCATATTGTTATGAATGAAATAATCAACGATATCTCTATCAATTTTTCTTTCATCACACAAGTAATGAATGATTGCTTTATTATTGGAATCTTTTTTGGGTAAAACAAATGTCTTCTTAGGAATAACGTGATCATATGAAATAGGGGAAGCAACTTTTGTTAGCTTACTCAATTGATTACATGCTTCAATGAAAGTGTAGTTTTCTACTTTCATCAGATAATCAATTGCATTGGATCCACCAATTTTTCTTGACCACCAATACCATTTACCATTTGAAAAATGCAAAGAATCATGATCTTTTAGATAATAATCATTTCTTCCGTTTTTAACGATGGCTTCTGGATGATAGTTTTTCATATAATCCAATGCGGATATCTTTCTTAATTCTTCTATTTGTTCTTTTGAATAACGTTTCATCTTTCTAATCCTTTGTTTAATTGTGGTGCCATATTTTTAATTCCATGTTTTATACAGAACTTATGAATTTCAGATTTATTTGTAATCTGTTCTTCTTCGGTATAAATGGTATTTACTTTGTATTCTTGTTCTTTGATATTTGAAAACCAAGTCTTCATGAAGATACTAAGATTTTTAGATTTGATGGGATCATCATTTACGGCGTCAAAGTATTGTAAGTTATCTTGTTGATATGTTTGAGGATAGAGAAGTTCATGATCTTTATCAATCGTAAACTCAATATCAGGATCTGCCATCATATCACCATTGAGTACAAAGTTATGTGCCATTGCGTATCTATCTTCATCAAGTATTTCTATGTTTAGATCCATCATTCCTTTACTTGTATATTTAATATATGTTGCTGAATTTGTGAGAAGGGGAGCAGCAATCTCTTTGAATGCGAGATAGTTTAAATGTTCAATCTTTTGATCTTCTATCATTTGTAGTTTCTCCTTGAATATGGGTTCTATTTCTTTGATCATTTCATGTGCATTACTTTGGATGTTTTCTAATATCGAATGTAATAATTCATAATCCTGATTTGCGTAGCTTGCAATGTATCCAAAAGAATATTCAGAAGTATCTAGGCCGAAATGATTACAGATAACAAAAGCCAACGATTCTGCTTCTACTTCTCGTTGGCTCATATCTTTATCTGTTTGTTTATGAAGTATGCTGTGAGCATATTCATGAATTAATGTTTTAGCGATGTGTAGGTCTTCTAATTCTTGATTGATAACGATTTTATCTTCTAGTGGAGAATAGTAACCTTTCGCACCATTCTTTAATGACATATCATTTGTGGATGAATGAAATTCAATCGGTGTCGTACATACTTCTTGAATAGATTGGATGATTGCGGTGATTTGATTAGATGAACCTTTTAAATCATCTAGAAAAGAGGGGATTGGTTCACCACTTGTTTGAGAGATATCAAAGACCGTAGTCGTTTTAAAACGAATCGTATCAATTTCTTTATCTTCTATGATTGCATTACCATCCTTATCATAAACAACATTGTCATGTTCATCTCGTATTTCTTTAGAAATGATCTTTTTTGATTGGAATGGCGCAAGTATCGTAATTCCTTTTTGACCTTGATTCACATGGCGATGAAAATCTTTTACCCATTTATGATAACCGGCTACTAGTGTTGCATTTGGGTTTTGTTTGAGAATTAATATCGTATTTCCTAGGGAATAATTGTGGAACTTACTTAGGAATAACAAATATTGTTTGAAGTTGTTAGATGTATATATTTCTTTAACACCTTCTTCAATCATTTCAAAAGCTTGTTTAGTTTTATCTTTGTTTGTCATTTCATCATCCTAGAAAGAAAAAGGGGAATCGAGTGAATTCCCCTAAACAATTACTGTTTCTTTCTCATTTGTTTGAGTAAGAAAAAAGTTCCAGTAGTTAGTAATATCAATCCTGCATAGAATATCAGGTTATTGGTATCACTTGTGTCTGGAACTGTAGGAATCACTTCATCTTCAATAACAATCTTGATTGGATTGTTATTTGCGAAATCATAGTCCTCAAATAATGTTACGGAATGTTTATCTGTATTAATCTTGTAACCTTGAGGAGCATTTGTTTCTAATACATAATAGCCTTCTAATGTATCAGTTGTACCATCACCATTGTATTCAACTAACCATGTGATGTTACCTTGACCATCTGTTAAGCCTTTTGCTTCTTTACCACTTGTTTCTTTAGCTACCTCACCATCAGAAGTATAGAGTGTTAACTCTGCACCTTTGAGCTTTTTGTTTTCATCTTGTGCATCAACCTTGATTGCTGATACATAGTATTGTTTACGTGCATCAATTGCTACCAATACTTGGCGTTCTTCATTAGTACCAGTTACTTTGAAAGGTTGATCTACACACTTTTCAAAGCCAAATGGTGCTTCATCTTCTCTGAGGATATACCAAACATCACCAGATTCTTCATTTGAACCCTTAACGTATTGAGAAATATCTTCATTCTTCTTTGTAGAAGTGAATGTGTAGATAGGTGCTTTTTCTTCTCCATTTTCATCTAATGTAGGAGTGATAGTACCATCTTCATTCTTAGTAGCTTCAAGGATGCTCATCTTAGCACCTTCAACTCTATCACCATGATTATCAATCTTAGCTACAGAAACATTTGTTAATGTATCTTCCATAGTGATTGTTGTAACCTTAGATGTTCCGTACTTTGGTACTGTGAATTGCATCTTAGTAGCCTTATAAACACCACCAACATATTCAGATTCCACTAATTCATAAGTGTGTTCAGCACCAAGAACCTTATTGAGTTCAAATGGCTTATCAGTTGTAACACCATCGTTTGGTAATGTAACACTTGTAGGATTGTCCTTATCTGTAATATCTGTAAGAGTTAATGTAACGCCCTTAACATAGTTTCCGTTATCATCAACTTTCGCAATTTGATATTGGATTGGTGCATCTACCATCTCTAATTCTTGGTCGATTCCATCAGCACTAACTGTAAATGTGTAATCTTCTGCATAGTAATATCCAAAGATTTCTTCAGAGTAATCTTCGTGCCATGTATAAGTCTTGCCTTCTTCCAAGTTGTTGACATAGTGCTTTTCATTAGTTGAAGTCCATTGGTCTACAACTTCACCATTTTCATCTGTGATTGCAATCTTAGCACCTTCAACTTCATTTCCATTGCCATCAGTCTTATCAATAGATACTCTCTTATCTGTCATATCTACTGTTTGGTCAACTTTGACACCCTTTTCATCTGCACCTGTTACTGTAAATTCAATATCAGTTGCCTTTACATAACCTTCTGGTGCAACTACTTCATGAAGTACATATGTCTTGCCTTCTTCTAGATTCTTGATATTGTGTTTTGTTCCATCTGAAGTCCAACTATCGAGTACTTCATCTGAATCCTTTTCTGTTACGGACATTTCTGCACCAATAACTTCTTTGCCACCCATATCAACCTTAGAAGTTGTAACGACTTTATCAATCATTGTAACTTGTGTTACAGAACCATCTGCATTTACTGTGAATGGAATTGATGTTGCCTTTACATATCCATCAGCTTGAATTGTTTCTTCAAGTACATATGTCTTTCCAATATGCAATCCTTCAACCTTATGTTCCTTAGTTCCAGATACCCATGTTAATTCATTACCACTCTTATCTGTGACAGTATTTCCATTTGTATCCTTGATTGTTAATGTAGCACCTTCTAATTCATCATCACCAGTAACAGCTTTCTTAGATACTTCTGTCTTTGTGACTTTATTGATGATTGTAGGATTTCCAGTTTGAATCTTATATTCATCGTCCCAATCTGTAGCGTCCTTATACTCATCAGCGAATGTGACTACATAATATTTATGTTCTGCCTCATCATCTTCTTGAGTGAATTCTACTTCATGTACTGTTTCATCACGTACAACACCTTCTGGAACTACTGTTTCTTCTAATGTGTATTTACCCATTGGTAAATCATAAACGGTTGCGTGACCTTCTTCATCTAATGTGATATCGCCAACTTCTTCATAATATACGTTATTAGCGAGTTCACCTTTGGCAGTAATCACTGATCCATCCGCTGGATCAGTGATATCTTCACTGGCTCTTAATTCAAACTTAACAGATGAATAATCAAAGTTTCCATCTTCATCTCTGAGTAATGTTTGGTCATATTCGTAATCTTCTAATTGTTTTTCAATTGCGAGTGTACCGTGTGGTTTATTATCAGAAACTTCTACTTCAATGATTGCGTCATTATCATCATCACGTCTTGTGATTGTAGATTCTTTGATTTCAAACTCAATTGGTTCTTCTAATTTCAAATAACCTTCTGGAGTCTTGATTTCTTCGATTCTGTAAGTACCAGATTCTAATTCTAATGGTGTTGTGATAGCACCCTTATTATCGTTATGGTCTGTATATGTTCCCGTTACAGTATCAACGATAACTAATCCATTGTTATCAGAATTTGTTTTAAATGTATCATAAGTGAATAGTCCAACCTTTTGTTTTACATATTCATTTACTTCTTTTCCTTTTCTATCAGTTAATTGGAAAATCTTGAATTCAGCAGAGTTCAAAGTAACTGTCTTTCCAGTATCCTTATCTGTCTTTACCATATGCAATCTATACTTCATTGGAGTATTTGTTGCAGTGTAGTTGATTGTAGCTTGTCCATCTTCTTTTACTACGAATGTAGCTTCATTTGTAACATCTACTGTATCTTCTACATGGCTTGTTTGTTTAATTGTATATGTGCCATAAGCCATATCATTTGACAATGCCTTGCCATCTGCACCAGTTGTGATAATTGAATATTCATGTTTTGTGAATACATATCTATCGCCATCCTTAACATCGCCATCAGCGTTTACATTGGCTTTGATGTAGTTATAAGCATCTTCAAATGTAGCGAATTCTTTACCTTCACCAATCTTTGAAGAAAGGATTGCGGTAAATTCTACGCCTTCTTCTGGTGTTGTCCAATCAGATGAGGAATTAGCTTCAACCTTATAAATTTCAAATTTACCAAAGTCTACTCTGTTATAGATTTCATATTTCAAATCCTCAATCTTACCATTTTCTCTAATTGAGAAAGTTGTTGTTAGATTTCCATCTGTATCAGATTGATTATGTGTATAACCAGTTGGTTGTACTGTTTCTGTGATTTCATATGTACCATAAGGTAGTAAATCACTTGTAGATTGATAATATCCTTTTTCATCTGTTGTGAATGTTGTGATTGTTGCGTTAGGTGCGAAACGTTCTGTTGTCTTATCTAATTTACCATCACCATTTACATCAACTAATACATCATAAGTGGACTTATTAACGATTTCGAATGTAGTTGTTAAATCTGTATCACCTTGGTTTCTTGTATCGTATTCCTTATCATTCTTTTGGATTTCAAATCCACCACGAATTGGCTTATTGGAAATCTGGAATGTTGCGTCAACAATCTGACCATGTTCTCTAATTGAGAATGTATATGTTCTATTACCAACATCTGTATATCCTTCTGGTGCATTTACTTCATTGATTGTATAAGTACCATAAGGTAATAGTTTTTCTGCTGCTCTGTAATATCCATTGATATCTGTAGTAAATGTTGTATTTCCATTACCTTCAATATCAATTGCTTGACCAACCGCATATGTCTTACCTAAAACAGTCACTGGATTTGCGGATGCATTGATAATTTCAAATGTAGTTTGTAGATTTGCGTCACCTTGAGCGTATGCTTCTTTCAATTCATCATCATTCTTTTGTAGAGTGAAACTACCAAGCATTGGATAGTTATCTACTGGTACTTCTACTACAGTTTCATCAGAAGATACAAAGAATTCCTTTGTTACAGTTGTACCATCATAAGAAGTTGTTAGATATCCAGTAGGTGCTTTTGTTTCTACTAGCTTATATTTACCATAACCTAAGTATGCAGAAGCAGAAGTATATGTTCCATCAGCACCAACTGTAATATGGTCGATAGGTTGTGTATCACTTGGCAAGTATTCTGCACCATCACCTAAACCATCACCATCATTATCAAGTTTCATACCGATTGTTGCGTCTGTTCCATCACCTAAATAGTAAAGGTCAAATTCAGCACCCGCTAATGTTGCGTCACCTTCTGGTGTAGTTCCCGTTGAGTAGTCTTGTTTTATTACTTTGTAACCACCACGGATAGAATCTTCCTTCTTAGTAAATACGTTTCCTGCATGAATTACTGCACCACTATTCTCGTTAACGATTTGTAATGTCATTTTACTTGTAGCGGAATATTGTTCACCATTTACTTTGAGGTATCCACCATCAACTGTATAGTTGTTAGGTGCTTTTGTTTCTTCTACTGTGATTGTTCCTAATGGAATGATTGTTGCACCATATGCATCTTTATATAAATTTCCACTTACTAAATGTGTATCATCTAATTCTGCTACATATGCGTTATCACCTTGACTCCAGATAGTTTTGATTACCCATGTTCTAGTAGGTGTTCTACCATCTACATTATCAAATGTATCATAGTAATTGATTGTGAATTCTGCACCTTCTAGAGAAGCTACATTTTGTTTTCCTTCACTATCAACCTTGGATAATGTAATAACGGCAGGGTCGTTGATTGGTTCATCACTAAATGATGTGCTACCACTACCACTTGATACGTCCACTGTGTGGATCGTAGTATCAGAAAGTAAGTAGTTATTTGGTGCAGATAGTTCCTTTACATAAACTGTATTTACGTTGGAACTAACTGTAATATTGTTCGCTGAACCATTACCATTGTTATCTGTAGTGATTGTTGCGATTCTACTAGATTCACTTGCATCTGCGGATGTGTATACTCCAAATGTCGCACCACTTAATCCATACAAGCTATTTCCATTTGTACAATCTGGTAATGTGGAACTCTTTTTAACAGATACAGAAATATTCTTATTTAAAGTGATTCTATACACTGCGTTTAAAGGACTTGAAGTCGTTCCACTTCCCGCTGAACCTGTGTAATTTAATGTTGTTGCCCAACCAGAATATGTCTGTTTTCCAGCACCTCCACTAGTGAAATCATATGTTTGTCCATTTCCCGCATATACTGACATATGTGCATTTCCAAACACTAAGATATCACCAACTTGTAAAGCACTCGCATCTACTACAGATGTATAAACAAGTGACATATTAGTGAAGTAGTTCTTCAATGTGGATACACCAACATTGTTTAATTGTCCTTCACATTGTCCAAAGTAATCTCTAGGATTTCCTCCCGCATTGACTACTGCTCTACTAACAAGTGCAAGTGTTCCGGCAGAACAATCTAAACCAATGTTGTAGTACGTATCAGCACTTGGTGAACCATCAGACATGATAGTACCGAAATTGCTTCCTCCATTATAGGAGTAATGCCAACTTCCTTTACCGGCGTGAGAACCAACAACTTGGTTAAATGCGGTTGTCATATCAAGTCCACTACTAGCGTTTACTGTTGTTGTCATGTTTGGGACAGTGACAACTGAAGCTAAAGTGAAAGCTGACATAACAATCGTGATTGTCTTTTTCACGCTTTTTTTGAACTTTGAAATCAAATTCATTTAATCTCTCCTTTCTTCATCGTTCATGTTTTAAGCTCGTAAGCTCGTGGGCGTGTTCGCCCGTCATTCTTTTAACTAACTCTCTTATCTTTCTATTGTGTTACCTCCTCTACCATATGAAAAAGGCATCCAATTTTTGAATGCCTTAATCATCAATATTTATTTTTATATCGTTCCTCTACGTTTTAATGGTAGAGGAAAGGGCGATGAAGGATTAGCTTCACCGCCCAAGGAATATCTATTTAGCTACAAACAGTTTCAATCTTTGAAATCCATCTAGTGCCATATTCAGCATCATGATGAACGGTATGTGTTACTGCATCATGATGAACAGATGAATAAATGCCATTTACATGGTATGCACCATGTGACCAATCACCAGTAGAAGAATAAGTTCCTCTATGAGATTGCCATTCTTCATATGTATTGAATTGTTCTCCACATCCATTACATACAACAACAGAACCAGTTTGTACTGTTTCGTCATATGCTTGTTGGTCTACAACTGTTTCATCCCATGCTTCTTTGGTTACATAAGTTTCGTTATATCCATTGTCCACTTCTTTACATGTTTGTGTTGGTTGTGTGTTTGTGTTCGTATTTGTATTGGAACTACTTTTTGAAGTGCTTGTATTTCCACTATTTGATGTAGTGGATTTATTTGAATTAGAAGTACTTGTCTTTGTGAATGATTTTGAGGAAGTGGTGTTGGTGGATTTGCTAGAGGATTTCTTATCTGTTGTCTTTGTTTCTTTAGTAGTATCACTACTCTTTTTAGTTTCATCACTCTTTGTAGCATCGCTACTCTTTTTGTTTACCTTAACAGTAAAGTCCTCATGGATTGCATTTCCTACCTTATCACTTGCGGTAACTGTAATTGTATAATCTCCCGCTTTAGAAGTATCTAATTTAGAAGAATCTACATAATAGTAGCTTGTTCCTTTTTCTGTAGGAATTGTATCTACTTTTTTGATATCACCTTCAAATGCATCTTTTACTGATTTGATATTATCTGAAGCATCATATTTATCACCGACATTGATTTGTACCAATGTTTTTTTGAAGGTGATCACTGGTGCTTCTTTATCTTCATTTGTAACGCTGAATGTTTTCTTATACTTTTTAGTAGTTTTATTACCTAAAGAGTCTAGTGTTTCTACTGTATAAGAAATCGTATAACCACCTTCAACAGAAGTATCAATCGTTTCTCTATCTGCTTTTGTGATTTTTGTATTCTCATCAGCTTTTCCATTCTTTAGCACTTCAACCATATCTTTTGTATTCAATACCGTTTCTTCTGTAGTTAATGGAATTGTTTCAGAATACTCATCTTTCACTTCAACTGTTACATCGTTGAATGCATTCTTTTGTGCTTCAGCTTTTCTGCTTTGGGCATTTGCAGAATACGCATATACTCCGCCACCTATGAGTAACGCTAATACGATAGCGAGTATTACAAACAATTTCTTTTTGTCTTTTTTCTTTGGCTGATCAACTGAATCTTCTTTACTTACAACATCTAATTCTTTTTTATTTTCACTCATAAAATCACCTACATCTTTATTCTTTAAATGAATTGTATTTCAAATGGGTTTTATTAATAAAAACATTATAACAAATCAATTTTTCATTTTTATTGTATGAAATATTAAATATATCTATTTCTTTTAGAAAAAACATGTTAATATTTCTTTAGTCCTCTAGTTTATGACTTTTCATAAATGTAGACCCCCTCTTAAGAACGATGTACTCATCCCGCGCATCGTTCTTTTTTCATTAGTAGATATATTAGTATTTCAACTTATATGTTTATTACTATTTACTATTTTTTTTATTTTCGGAAAGTATAAAGATTCTTCGGGTAGTGGAGGGGTTTTAGGGGAGGAAACATTCACACTTGCTGGGAAAGCTAGACTGCCCCTCCAACAGTCTAGTTACAATCACAAGTGTAAATTTAAGAAAGTAATGTACAAAATTTATCGTTCTTTTTCTTGTGATCGTTTCTTTGCCCAGGTTTCTAACAAGTGGATCATAATATCCTTTTTCTGACTTGGTGAAAGATTTCTTGGGAAATATTTATTGATTTCATTCATTTGAAATGATAGTTTTTCTCTTTGATTTGGTTTTTCCTCTGATATTGTTTCTTCTATAAATTCTGCAGTAAGTTCTCCGTCATGACTTAATCGTTTAAATTCTTGACACTGTGCTAGTGATGGAGTCCTTTGATTGTCGTTGATCGAATTAACTAAAGATTGTTGTTCATTGCTTGTGAGATAAGAAAGTTCAACGGCGGGATTAAAAGCAATCTTCATTTCGGTTTCACTTCTTCCATCTACCATCTCTTGTAATGGTTTAATTAAATAGGTGAGGCGGATGAAACGTTTGATTTGATTTTTGCTTATTCCTAATTGATCAGCAAGTATTTCGTTTGAACGGGTACTCGTTGACTTCGGCCCAACTTGGGCCGAAGTTGGTTTATCATATTCAACAGGTACATCATCAACATTAATATCTACCTGTTTACCTTGGTGTTTCATTGCTTCTAAACGCATCTTATATGCATATCCTCTTTCGCTAGGGTAGATGTTTTCTCGTTGGATGTTGCTATCGACCATTAGGATGGTTGCTTGATCATCATCAAGATTTCTGACGATAGCATTGATTTCTTTTTTTCCAAGTTGTGTCATAGCGAACTTCCGTCTATGACCAGATATCATCTCATATGTTCCATCATCTTTTGGTCTAACGAGTGCTGGCATTAACATATCGTTTTCTTTGATGGAATCCATGAGCTTGAGCATATCTTCATCCATGGTGACATGGAAGGGATGATCTTTAAAATCTGATATCTTATCAATAGGAATCTTCATTACCTTTTCAGTGTTTGATTGTTGTCTTTCTTCTTCGGTAGAGAATAAAGAATCATAACTAGGTAATCCTAAATCTAGTTTTGGCATTGTTATTTCTCCTTTAGAATAGGGTAAGTTGTTTATCTTTTAATATGTTGTTGTTCCAACAGTTGATTGCGAGAATGTCATTTTCTTGAGTGAGTGAACGAGTGGGGCAATTCGTACAGGCTACGTATTGTCCATAACGTCCATTAATCTTTTTGCTATTCCAATCTATAACAAGATGAGCTTTCGACTTGCAGCAGGGACAACGTTTCAATATTGCTCTAGTCATTGAGTAACTTAAAGTCTTCTACAACGACACTCGTAGAATAGATCTTTTTCCCATTTCTTTCATACGTGTTTGTACGTATATTTCCATATATGTGATAAGGTGTATCTTTTTTACTGTTTCTACATAGTTCTTCTGCTTTATCATTAAAGGCAACACAACTAATAAAATCAGTCCATGGTTTATTGCCATCTCTGATACAAGCTATAGAAAACCTTACATAAGAACTTCCGTTTGTATTCTTTGATAATTGGATATCTTGTACAAGCTTTCCATTTAATTCAACATGATTGTTTTTCATATCTTTATCTTCTTTCTAACGACTAAAATCATCTCTTTGTTTAATTTTTCGTATATCTATTAATTCATTTGTAAGTGCTGTGTATGCTTGTGCTACTTTAGAATCCTTTGCGTATTTATAAATACTGACTCCTTTTGTGGTTGCTTCACTTGCTTTAGTAGCTTTTGGAATGATGGTATCAAATACTTTGAGATTCTTTCCGAAACTTTCTTTGACAGTTTCAATCGTGCTCTTTGTAATATTAGTGTTTGCCTCAGCAAGTGTCATAACAATTCCACTGATTTTTAGATTGCTATTGATCTTGCGTTGTACCTTATTTACTGTCTGGAGTAACTTAGTCATTCCTTTTGCCGGCAAATATTGCGTTTGTACTGGAATCAGTACTTCATCTGCTGCAGCTAAAGCATTGACAGTAAGCATTCCTAAAGAAGGTGGACAATCAATAAAGATGTAATCGTATCTATTTCTTAATGGTTCAATACAATTACTTAATGTCTGTTCTCTATTAATTACACTAACTAGACGCATCTCAAAGTCAGCAAGTTCAATATTGGCTGGAATAACATCAACATCTTCTGGATGATTCAATATAAGAGAATCATAATGAATAGGTTCATCATTAATGTAATCATCCAGCATTGAAGAAACACTATTTTCTAATGCATCATTTGTTTTCCATCCGAGTGAACT
>CAVFDO010000057.1:0-15083 GCA_963621095.1 bacterium | reverse complement strand
TATTCTTGTTCATGACTATAATAATACCATGATTGGTACAGATATTGTTTATATTTCTAGAATAGAATTAAAAGAATCTTTTATTCGTTACATATTAACGGATGAAGAATATTCTGAATATTCCCGAATAAATCATGATAAAAGAAGAAAAGAATATATTGCGGGAAGATTTGCTTCTAAAGAAGCAATCTTTAAAGCGACACAAGATAAAGAATATTTAACTTATTCTATATTAAACAAGGAAGATGGAAGACCATATGTAAAAGATCATCCAGAGATTGAAATCTCTATATCACATGATGGAGATTATGCCTTAGCTTTCGTCATCATCCATTAACATTCTTTCAGCTAATAACTCATTGTATTTCTGATTGTTGTATTCTGTAATCTTTTTCTGTTTATAGGATGCAAAGTCAGCTTTGATTGCGAGCATTTCATCTACGATATCTTCAATGTGTGTTGGTTTTCCTTTTAAAAGATAACCAATCATTCTTTTCATTTGTTTTTCAGTTTGTAATTCATCTGCGAGAACAACTCCAAATTCTACAGGATATCCATATCTAACAATTAATGAAATGAGTTGTTTTCGTTTTAATTCAATTTCTTTCATGGTATAAATATTACAAATAAATGTTCAGCCTGTAAACAAATATGAGAATCTGTCCATTGTTTAAAGTTATGAATTGTTTATGATAAATATCGTGGTGAAATAAAATGAATGAGAGAACTTGGAAATTATTCTATATCTTAATGATATTTGGGGCTATAATAACTGTAGTTATTGATTATAGAATAGCTTTGGGTTATTTATTGGGTAGTGCAGAGGCACTAATTCACTATAAAAGATTAGAGAAGTTTTGGAATGGTGTGATTGATGTTGGGGTATCACACAAAAGTACAGGTGTTATGCATTTTGCATTTACATTTGCGTTAATGGCATGTGTTTTATTAATCTGTGCTTTTTTACCAAACATTTTTAACATCTATGCATGTGCAGTTGGAATGTTGTTAATTAAAGTAACGACATATATAGACTTACTGATTCATAAGGAGGACAAATGACGATTCAAAGTGATGTTTATACAATTATATTTCTAACAATTATATTAGGAATAGGAATTGTTGTTCTGTCTAAGAAGATAGATGCTTGTGATCCATTAGAAAAGCCAAAGGGAATCTTAGTTCCAGTATTATTAGGTGTGCAATCTGTTCATAATACAGTAAAAGATTCTGTTGGGAAGAAATATGCGGATGCTTTAACACCATATATATTAGTTCTTTGGACATATATATTCGTAGCGAATATTATTTCTTTATTTGGAATTTCTTCACCTACATCGAACTTAAGTGTAACTTTATTACTATCTGTTATTACATGGTTATTAATACAAGTTGTTGAATTTAAGTTCCAAGGTGTAAAAGGTTATTTCCATAGCTTCTTAGAACCAATTGCGATTATGTTACCAATGAACATCTTTGGTAAGTTCTCTACAATGGTTTCTATGGCACTACGTTTATTTGGAAATATCTTATGTGGTGGAATTATGATGCAGTTGATTTATAGTTTCTGTCAATGGATATCAAATTCTATTATTGGATTATTTGCGAGTGTAAATGGTGATGTGTTTAACTTTATTGCACCATTTCTAACACCATTATTACATGCATATTTTGATTTGTTCTCTGGATTTATTCAGACATTAGTATTTGTAACATTAACTGTGGTTCTTATCGGGAATGATATTCCTGAAGAATATAAAGACAAAGCTTAATTATAAGGAGGAGCTTGAAAATGGATATTAATAAGGGATTAATTGCGATTGGTGCAGGATTAGCTGTAATGACAGGTATGATGACTGGTCGAGGTGAAGGTGAAGTTGCAGCACATGCTTGTGATGCGATTGGTAAAAACCCAGAAGTAGAATCTAAGATTCGTTCAACAATGATTCTTGGTATTGCCTTGTCAGAAACTTGTGCAATTTATGGACTGCTTGTTGCCATCCTTCTGATGTTTGTATATTAATTGATAGGATAGTATCGAATGATTGATGTCGATATCACAGGTCAGTTAATACCAAATATTATTACTATCTTGGTACAACTATGTAGTACATTAGTTCTGTTTTTGCTGGCGAAGAAGTTTTTATGGGCTTCTGTAAAGAAATGGTTAGACGCGCGTGCTGATAAGATGCAGTCCGATTTGGCACAAAGCGAGCAAGCAAAACAGGAAGCTTTTAGTGAGCGTGAACAGGCAAAAGCGCAGTTAAGTGAAGCTGCTAAGAAATCAGAAGCAATTGTGGAAGCAGCTGTAAAACAAGCGGATAGTGAAAAACAAGAAATTCTTGATAAAGCACATGCGGAAGCTGAAGCTGAAAAGACAAAAGCACGTGAAGCAATTGAAGCAGAGAGATTAAAGATGGCAGATTCTATGAAGAATGAAATGGTGAATATTGCCATGGAAGCTGCAGGAAAATTGATTGGTACGAAATCTGGTGAAGATCTAGATCGTCAAGCAATCCAAAATTTTATAAAGGATGCTGAAAACCATGAATGAGATTGCGGAACGTTATGGTGCAGGTTTATTTGAACTTGCCAAAGAAGAAAATAAAGTAGAAGAATACATGAATTCGATACAATCTTTAAAAGATATTTTTAAAGAGAATCCTGATTTAACTACTTTCTTCTTATCAATCAAAATCTCGAAAGATGAAAAAAAGCAATTGATTGATAAAGTGTTTAATCAATCTTTAGAACATGATTTGATCAATTTCTTGAAATTAATCATTGATAAAGGAAGAGTTTCTTACTTATCTGAAATATTTGATTGTTTTATAAAACAATGTGAAGAATATTTAGGAATTCAACATGCGAAAGTGATTTCTGCTAGAAAACTTTCACAAGAAGATTTGAATTCAATTGGAAATACCCTTGTTTCTAAAACAAACAAAAAAATTATTCTTGAGAATATTGTAGATCCTAGTGTAATTGCGGGTATTAAAGTGATTATGGGAAACAATGTAACAGATATTACAATGAAAACAAAACTTGAGAATATGAGAAATACATTATTGAAAGGAGGACAAATGGCATGAGCTCTTTAATCAGACCTGAAGAAATTAGTTCTTTGATTAAAAATGAAATCAAAAACTATGACAATAAAATTCATTCTGATGATGTTGGTTACGTTATCTCTGTAGGTGATGGTATTGCCATGATCCAAGGCATTGAAAAAGCGATGTCAAGTGAACTTCTTGAATTCCCTAATGGTGTTATGGGAATGGTCATGAACTTAGAAGAAGACCATATTGGTGTAGTTCTTTTAGGAGATGATACAAAGATCAAAGAAGGCGATGAAGTTAAAAGAACAGGAAAAATCGTAGAAGTTCCTGTAGGTGATGGATTATTAGGAAGAGTTGTTAATCCATTGGGTGAGCCAATTGATGGTGCTGGACCTATCTCTTATACAAAAGAAAGAGAAATTGAAAGAGTCGCACCTGGTGTCATGACTAGAAAATCAGTTGATCAACCATTGATGACTGGTTTGAAGATGATTGATTCCATTATTCCTATTGGTAAAGGACAGAGAGAATTAATCATTGGTGATAGAGAAACTGGTAAGACAGCTATCGCAATTGATACAATCATCAATCAAAAAGGAAAAGATGTGTATTGTATCTATGTCGCAATTGGACAGAAAGAATCTACAATTGCTCGTTTAGTTCAAAAACTAAAAGAACATGATGCTATGAAGTATACGGTTGTAGTGAATGCTTCAGCTTCTTCTAGTGCTCCATTGCAATACATTGCGCCATACGCAGGTTGTGCGATGGGTGAAGAATGGATGGACAATGGAAAAGATGTCTTGATTGTTTATGATGACTTAAGTAAACATGCGGTTGCATATAGAACAATGTCATTATTATTAAAGAGACCTCCAGGGCGTGAAGCTTATCCTGGTGATGTATTCTATTTACATTCAAGATTATTAGAAAGAGCTGCGAAGTTGAGTGATGAACTTGGTGGTGGATCATTAACAGCTCTACCAATCATTGAAACACAAGCTGGTGATATTTCCGCATATATTCCTACAAATGTCATTTCCATTACAGATGGACAGATTTTCTTACAGACAGACTTATTCGCTGCTGGTGCTAGACCTGCGGTTGATTCTGGTTTATCTGTATCACGTGTTGGATCTGCAGCACAAACAAAGGCAATCAAAAAAGTATCCTCTTCTTTAAAGATGGATCTTGCGCAGTATCATGAAATGCAATCATTTGCGCAATTTGGCTCTGACTTAGATGCTTCTACAAAGAAGATATTGAATCATGGTGCTAAAGTTACAGAATTATTGAAACAACCTCAATATCAACCAATGTCTATGGTAGATCAAGTATTATCTTTATTTGCGGTAAAAGAAGGATATATGGATGATATTGCGGTAGAAGATGTTCCTCAATTTGAAAATACGATTCATAAAACATTCCATGCGAATTATGAGAGTATTTGTAAAGAAATTGAAGAAAAAGAAGCATTGAGTGATGAACTGATTGAACAGATGAAGAATGCAATGGAAGACATTCTCAGTCAGTTCAAATTACTTAAAGGAGTGAACTGATATGGCTGGTCAGTCAAGACAAGCATTACGTTCTCGAATCAAGTCAGTACAGTCAACTCGAAAAATCACTAAGGCAATGGAAATGATTGCTAACGCGAAATTATTTCGTTCTAGAAATAAGATGGAAGCAAATCGTGAATATGCACAAAAGCTACAAGATACAGTAGATGAAATTGTAGCGAATAATCCAGATGTTGAAAGTCAATATGTGATTAAAACAGACAATCAAAAAGCTGTTACGATCGTATTAACTTCTGATTTGGGATTATGTGGTGGCTATAACGCAAATGTATTTAAGAAAGCGAATGAAACACTAGATATCAATGATCCGGTATATGTAATTGGTACATCTTTATATCATTCATTTGAAGAAAAAGGATATCAATTATTAAATAAGGATGTTATTTCAAGTGATAAATTAACTTTTTCTAAAATGAAAGAAATCGTTGATCAATGTATCAAAATGTATCAAAGTAATGAAGTTGGTAAAGTACAAATCTTATATACAAGATTTGTGAATACAATGACTTTCTCACCAGATATTGATGTATTGTTACCATGCACTTTAGAAAAAAAAGAAATCCAAAAAGAAGAGACGGGAAAACTACCAGTAGAAACGTTATTTGAACCAAATGCGAGTGCGATACTAGATAGTTTGATTCCAATGATGATTACTGATGTAGCGTATTCTGATTGGATGGAATCCACAACAAGTGAACAAGGTAGTAGAAGAGTTGCGATGAAAACTGCATCTGATAATGCAGATGATTTATCATCTTCACTACAATTAGAATATAACAAGGCACGTCAAACAGCGATTACCCAGGAAATAACAGAAATCGTTGGTGGAAGTAGTGCTGTTTAAGAAAGAAGGCAATTCAATTATGAGCAATACAGGAAAAATACTACAAGTAATTGGACCAGTTGTAGATATCCGCTATGATGCGGAACATTTACCTTCCATCAAAAATGCGATTTTGATTCAAACAGAAGATGGAAAACAAATGACAGCTGAAGTAGCACAACACGTAGGTGATGATGTTGTTAGATGTATCGCAATGTCTTCTACTGATGGTCTTGTTAGAGGTATGGATTGTATCGATACAGGAAAACCAATTGAAGTTCCTGTTGGAGATGCAGTATTAGGAAGAATGTTTAATGTTTTAGGAGAACCAATTGATGGATTGGGAGAAGTTAACGCCGATAAAAAGATGCCAATTCATAGAGACGCTCCAACATTCGCACAACAAACAACACAAAACGAAATCTTAGAAACAGGTATCAAAGTTATCGACTTACTATGTCCTTACGCAAAGGGTGGTAAGATTGGTTTATTCGGTGGTGCCGGTGTAGGTAAAACTGTTCTTGAACAAGAATTGATTCACAATATCGCTATTGAACATGGTGGTAGATCTGTTGTTGCTGGTGTAGGTGAAAGAACACGTGAAGGTAATGACATGTATTATGAAATGAAGAATTCAGGTGTATTAAAAAATACTGTTCTTACATATGGACAGATGAATGAATCACCTGGTGCCAGAATGAGAGTTGCGTTAAGTGCACTTACAATGGCTGAATACTTCCGTGATGAAGAACATCAAGATGTATTATTATTTATTGATAATATTTTCCGTTTCACACAAGCTGGTTCAGAAGTTTCTGCCTTACTTGGACGTATGCCTTCAGCCGTAGGTTACCAACCAACTTTGGCAACTGAAATGGGACAACTTCAGGAAAGAATCACTTCTACAAAAGATGGTTCTATTACATCCGTACAATGTGTATATGTACCAGCCGATGACTTAACTGACCCAGCACCAGCCGCAACATTCTCGCATTTGGATGCAAAGCTTGTATTGGATCGTTCCATTGCTGCTTTAGGTATCTATCCTGCAGTTGATCCATTAGATTCATCCTCTCGTATGTTAGATCCATTAGTCGTTGGTGAAGAACATTACAAAGTCGCAAGAGGTGTTCAAGAAATCCTACAAAGATATAAAGAATTACAAGATATCATCGCAATTCTAGGTATGGATGAATTAGGTGAAGAAGATAAGAAAATCGTCAACAGAGCACGTCGCATTAGAAACTTCTTATCACAACCATTTAGTGTTGCGGAACAATTTACAGGTTTAAAAGGTGTATATGTTCCAGTTAAAGACACTATTCGTTCTTTCCAAGAAATCTTAGATGGTAAGTATGATGATCTTCCAGAAGCAGCATTCTTATCCGTTGGAACGATTGAAGATGTTGTGAAGAAAGCAGAGTCACTAAAATGAGTGAGCTTCATGTAAGAGTCATTACACCTGAAGGAATCTATAAAGAATTTGATACACCAATTATTAACATCCAAACAGAAGATGGAAATCAAGGTGTATTACCAAATCACATGCCACTTGTCACAATGTTAAAGATTGGAACAATGACATCTGATGAAAATGGTGTAAGAGAAACCTATGCTGTGAGTGGTGGATTATTCTACTTTAGAAATAATCTTGCAGAAATCTTAACTGATGCGATAGAGAATAAAAATGATATTGATTTAGAAAGAGCTCAAAACGCAAAAGCTAGAGCAGAAAAAAGATTACAATCTAGTGATCCAAACATTGATATCAAACGTGCACAAATCGCATTAACAAAAGCACTTAACAGAATTGAAGTAAAAGGAATTAAATAAGCATTGGAAATATCCAATGCTTTTTAAATGGTCATTCATCAGCTGTTTTCTTTGATAATTCGAGAAAACAATTTCTTGTAAGTAGTTGGTAAAAGATACATAGAATGATTTTAGAAAACATTGTTTCTTGTTTCGTTAATTGAATTACAACATTATTATTTGGATAATTTAAAAAGTCACTGTTTTCTGTAGAGGTGATAGTAAGTATAGTTGCTTTTGATGAATTAAGAGAGTAAATTGACTCCTTAACAATTGAAGAATTTAACCAATCTGAAAAAATACTATTTGTAATGACTAGATCGTTTTTATCCATTTCACTAACTAATTTAATTTGTGAATGATAATTACTAGGCATATAGATTAATTTATCATAGTATAAGAAAAGACTTTGTAAATCATAAGAATAACTTAATAAAGAAGATGGACCTAAAATAAGAATTTTATTTGATTCAATAATCTTATTTGTTACAAATTTTATTATATCTTCATTTAATAAAATATCAGAATATAACTGAGAGCTGAATTTATGATAAATTTCTTTCATATTATAGAGTTTTAAAAAATGATTTTTGATAATTTTCTTTGAAATAATATCATTTTTTTTAAAATTTGAATAAGTTGTAGAACATACATTTTTAAAAAATCTAGATAAAGTGGGTTCTGAAAAACAACTAGTTTCACCGATATATGTTAATGACTTATTTTCAAATAATTTAGGATTTTCAAGTATAAATCTAGCTACTTGACCATTTGTTTCTTCAAGGTTAATAGAATTAAAATAATCTAAAAGCAACCAACGTGTGTCAATTAAATTTTCCATAAAAATATTATATGTGAAATGTTAGAGAAATTAAAATCATTTCAATTCAAAAAATGAATTATCTGAATTATGAAGATGTATATAATATTGTCTTGTATATGTACAAACGAAAGGAGGATATATGACATTAATTACAGAAGGTAAGAAGCCTGAAATTTCTGATTCCAACTTGTTAAACATCGTTTGTAATCATGGTTGCTAAAATCGAAAATAGGAGATAAGAATAACTTCTTATCTCCGTTTTGTCATATAAAGTAATAATGTATTATATTCCAGGATATATAAAAATAGAAAAAGTTGATAATAAAATAATTCTTGAAAATCTGTATACAAAAGCGCGTGTTTTATTGGAAACTGAGTATGTAAATGAATTAAGAAATTTGATAAAAAACGGAACAAATAACATTTCTTCTGAATTAGAAATATTTTTAAATAAATATAAATTTTTGGTTACAAATGATCAATTTGTAAGTGAAATAAAGTCTTACTTTGAAGATAATAATAAGTATTTACGATTAGTTTTAATGCCTACTGAGAAGTGTAATTTTAGATGTACATATTGCTATGAACAACATGATAATGAGGAACAAAGTTTAGATTATCAAGCAATCACAAATTTTTTGAAAGAAAAAGTGAATGAAAGAGATTGGAAAGGAATTAATATAAGTTGGTTTGGTGGAGAACCTTTATTAAAACTAAATGAAATATCTAAATTTCATCAATTAATTCAGCCTCTTGATTTAGAAAAAGACATTAAAACAACAATCGTAACTAATGCCTATACATTAAATGAAAATACAATTTCAATTTTAGAAAAATCCAATGTTATGTATTATGAAATAACAGTAGATGGTAATGCCCAAGATGAATTAAGAGTCCTAAAAAATGGTGGTCCAACTTTTGATGTGATAATGAATAATCTAAAATCGTTAAAAAAACATAAATTTAACAATTGTGTTATTCGAGTGAATATTTCTGATATATCCGATGATAATTATCATTTTTATGATGTATTATATTCAATGATTGGCAATGATGATCGGTTTATGGTTGATGTACATAAAGTTTTTGAAAGTGATTTGTTTAAATTAGGAAACTATAATAGAGTAAATGAAATGTATCAAAAGAACATAGAGATTGCCAAAAAATTTGGCTTTGAATTATTAGAAACTAGTACTAATTTGATGCAATGTTATGGCGCAAGAGAAAATAGTTATACATTTAGACCAAATCAATCTGTTGTTAAATGTACAGTTAGTTTAGATGCACCATGGAATCAAATTGGAAAAGTAATCAATCATGAAGTAGTATTGAATGATTCTCAAGACGCAGATTGTTTGAAAGAAGACAGAATTAAGAATTGTATGCGATGTAAGAATATTAATACGTGTAAAACATTCTCATGCCCAAAAAGTATGTATGAACATAGAAATTGTAATGCAGCGATATTAACAGTAGATTTCTAGTGGAGATAGTTATATGGAAAAAACATCAAAGAAAAAAATATACATGTTATTTAAAGGACATTATCCATATGCGATATTAACAGCAGCTACAGCCACTTTGCCTGCAATTTTTACAATTTTAGCTGCTTTAAATAATACTGTATTTCTTCAAAATATCATTGATCAAAAGTATATATATGCTTTTTATGCGGAATTGATTAATTTATTATTTTGGACATGTGCACATAGTACAAACTATCTATATTATGTTATGCAAAATAAGTGTGCGAAGTATGCATTGATACAA
Organism: bacterium; assembly: GCA_963621095.1. GTDB lineage: Bacteria > Bacillota_I > Bacilli_A > Erysipelotrichales > Erysipelotrichaceae > Bulleidia. Next base: position 5,216 of record CAVFDO010000057.1, on the reverse strand, counting down.
TATAGAAATGAAGTTGGAGAAGCAATGTCTCAGAATGAAACTGTAGATATTGATTATTATAATTCGGCAATGAATAATGATGTAACACGTATTGAAGCTGCAGTAAAAAGTTTATTTGCGATATATGATGGTTTTATCAATGCATTACTTGCGATAGTTGCGATGATATATGTTCATTGGGCCATAATGTTATTTTCTATTGGATTATTTAGTTTAAGTTCTTTTCTAACAAAAATCATTAAAAAGCCTGCAACTAAAAATGAAATGGAATTATCTAAACTTCAAAAGGAATTTTTAGGTGATTCCAGTGATGTGTTGTATGGATATAATATTTGGGATGCATACAATGTAAAACAAACAATGTGTAAAAAAATCACTTCTATTTCAACAGATTATGAAGGAAAGAGAAATAAATTAAATAATGTAAAAGATCTATTATTATTACTTCCTTATTACCAAAGTATGGCTGCACAAGTCTTTCTAATGATATTTGATGTGATTATGATACTATTTGGATTTGTGCAATCTGGAACAGTATTAACAGTAGGTCAATTAGCTGGTACTTTATTTAATAACATCACTTCGATGATGTCAGGATATACTAGTTATATTGGATATGAAAGTGTTTATCAAGAAAAGATATCCGTTCAAGAAAAACCAGAAGTTACAACAAATGAAATCACAAGTAATGATCTAACAATTGATTCACTATCTTTTTCTTATCCTGATAAACCTGAAGTGATTCATCAATTTTCTCAGAAGTTTGAAGAAGGAAAGAAATACTTGATATTAGGTGAATCTGGTTGCGGTAAATCAACATTGTTGAAAATCATATTCAAACAGTTAAAAGATTATGGTGGAACAATCACATTAGGGAATGTGAATTATAAACAAATCACAAAAGAAAAACTACATGAAATCATTGGTTATGTAACACAAGATAGTTATGTGTTTAATGATACTGTGTTAAATAATATTGAACTTGGTAGAGAAGATGATTCAAAGAAAAAAGAAAATGCGATTGCTTTATCTAAGATCGATACAATGAGAATGGAAGATAACGCAAAACAAATGAGTGGTGGACAGATTCAAAGAGTATGTCTAGCTAGAGAATTGTATGAGTATCATCCAATTGTATTAATGGATGAAGTTGCGAATGCTGTAGATGAAACAACAGCGAAAGAAATTTATCAAACAATGTTGAATAGTAATCGTACAATCATTGCGGTTGCACATTATCTACCAGAAGGTGTAGAAGAACAATTTGATGAAGTGATTCATATGTAACGGGATATGCATTATTTTGTATATTCCTTTTTTAGATTGGATGCTGAAACTTGAAATCGCTTTTTAAATGTTTTAGAGAAATAATCTGCGTCTTGAAATCCTACTTCTTTCGCAATCATCTTTATAGAATCATTTGTAGAAGTTAATAAAGTTCTTGCTTTCTCTAAACGAATCGAAAGTAATCTTTGATGGATCGTTGTATGATATTTCTCTTTAAAGTGAGAATGTAATGTACCTTTAGAAACATGAAAATACGAACAAAGATATTCAATCGTAATATCTTCTGTATAGTGATGTACTAAGTAACTTTGTATTTCATCCGCAAGATCTTTACTATCTACAACAACACTATTTGTTAAGGTTAGATATTTGGCGTAAAGATCAATTAAGTCTCCGTACGCTTTGATTTGTTTCTTTGTTAAAGAAGAGGTTTGTTTAAGTGTTTGGTAAACAGAATTATTAATAGAAATATATTTAGAAATACAATCTAAGATTTCATTGATATCTTTATCTTTGTCTAAGATTTGTCCCATCATAAGATAACCACTAAGTTGTCCATACGTATATAAAGGCATGATAGCTTCATATAAACCGCACCAACAACGATAAATATAAATACTTCCTGTTTTATGTACATGTTTCATAGCTTGTTCATCACAATAAATACAATTTTGTTTTGCGTTGATATTCTTATCTAATAATGAACAAAAAGGTGATTTATGTTTTGGAAAGGATGCAATGACATTATGATTCATATCAAAAATTGTCATATTCATTCCAGATATTTCATAAAAGCTTTTTAAGATGGATTCTAGTTCATTCATAATCATATAAAAGTATAAATTTATACTTTTTTCCTGTTATCTGTATTTTATTCTATGATATATAAGAAGTAAACAAGATTATATTAATGGTAGGAGGTATTCATTATGGAAATGAATCATCAATGGTTAAGTAATCCTGAAGTATTTGAAGTCAATCGTTTAGAAGCAACTTCTTCACATCATTTTTATAAAAATGAAGAAGAAATGAAAGAAGGAAAAAGCAGTTATGTACATCCATTAAATGGAACGTGGAAGTTTCATTACGCAAATAGCTTAAACGAAATGCTTCCGGGTTTTGAAAAGAATGAATATGATTGTTCTGAGTGGGATGATATTCAAGTGCCAGGTCATCTACAACTACAAGGGTATGGAATGCCAATGTATGTAAATCAAGTATATCCTTGGTCTGGAAAAGAAGAACTAGTTCCACCAGAAATTCCAAAGTGGAATCCAGTGGGAAGTTACGTTACGTATTTTGATAAGAATGATTTATTAGAAGATACATCTACACGCATTGTATTTCATGGGGTAGAAAGTGCACTTGCTTTATGGATCAATGGGAATTTTGTTGGTTATAGTGAAGATAGTTTTACACCATCAAGTTTTGATATCACAAAGTATATTCAAGAAGGTACAAATAAAATCGCTTTAAATGTATATCGTTTTTCATCTGGCTCTTGGTTAGAAGATCAAGACTTTTGGAGATTCTCTGGTATTTTTAGAGATGTAGAATTAGTTTCTATTCCAAGTGTACATGTTAATAATTTAAAAATTACAGAAGATGTAGAAGATTTAGAAAAACCATGCATTCATGTGCATATGGATATGATAGGTGAATGTGATTCTATCGTTATGAATTTATATGATCCGAATGGAACATTAATTGAATCGAAAGAAACAAATCAAAACGATACAACTTTTGAATTAACACATCCATTACTATGGAGTGCAGAAGTTCCAAACTTATATCATTTAGAAATTTACATAAGAAAAGAGAATACAATCATTGAATGTATGAAAGAAAACATTGGTATAAGAAGATTTGAAAAGAAAGATGGAATCATGTTATTGAATGGAAAACGTATTGTTTTTCACGGTGTAGATAGACATGAATTTTGTTGTACAAGTGGAAGAGTTGTTTCTTATGAACTAACAAAACAAGACATCATAAATATGAAACAAAACAACATCAACGCAATAAGAACATCACATTATCCTAACCAAACATTTTTATATGATCTATGTGATGAATATGGATTGTATGTAATTGATGAAGTGAATATGGAAACACATGGTACATGGTCTGAAATGTATGATAAAGAACATATCATTCCTGATGATAAACCAGAGTGGCAATCCGCAATCATTGATAGAGCGAACTCAATGTATGAAAGAGATAAAAATCATGCATGCATATTAATATGGTCTTGTGGAAATGAATCTTATGGTGGAAAAGATATTTATGAAATGTCTAAATTTTTGAGAAAGAAAGATCCAAGTAGACTAGTTCATTATGAAGGTGTTGCCAATGATCAAAGATATCCAGATACAACAGATATGTATTCTAGAATGTATACCCCAACAAAAGATATTGAAGTATTCTTAAAAGAACATACAGATAAACCATTTATATTATGTGAATATGCACATGCGATGGGAAATAGTAATGGTGCGTTGTATAAATATACAGATTTAGAAAAGAAGTATCCACATTATCAAGGTGGTTTTATATGGGATTATGTAGATCAAGCTTTATTAGAAGATGGAAAGCTATACTATGGTGGAGATTATCACGAAAGGCCTAGTGACTATGATTTCTGTGGGAATGGAATCATGTTTGCGGATAGAATACCTACTCCAAAACTACAAGAAGTAAAGTATTGTTATCAATTTATTGATACAACAATCAATGAAGAAATCATTCATATTCAAAACAATTATTTATTTACAAATTTAAATGTATTTGATGTGACTTTATCTTTATTTAAAGATGGTTATTTGAAAGAAACAAAACAAATACATCTAGATTGTGAGCCAATACAATCTATTGATATCAATAATCCATTCACTGTAAATCATGATGGTGAATATCAAATTGTTATCTCTTATCAAAAAGATGAACATGAATATGCTCATGAACAATATGTGTATCCATATACTTTCAATGAAATGCATTGTGATTCAGAATTACATATTAATGAAGATTATTTGAATGTAGGTATTACAGGTAACAACTTTAATGTTATCTTCTCAAAACAAAAAGGATTGGTTTCTTATAAAGTGAATTCATATGAATTTATTAGACAATCATTAAGACCAAATTTCTTTAGAGCTTCAACAAATAATGATGTTGAAAATAAATATGGTTTTAGATATGGACAATGGTTAATCAATAGTTTATATGCGAAGTGTATTTATGTTTCAACAGAAAAGAAATCAAATCAATGTATTCTTCACTTTGATTATGAACTACCATCTTGTAAAGAACATTTATTACATATGACATATGAAGTATATGGTGATGGAGAAATCATAGTAGATATGAAATCAGATGATATTGGAGACCATATTGAAATGCCAGAGTTTGGGCTATTACTACAAACATATAGTGATTTAGAACAAGTACATTACTATGGATATGGACCTCAAGAAAACTACATTGATCGAAACAAAGGTGTAGTATTAGGTAGATATTCTTATAAAGTAGATGATAATCTAACACCATATCTATATCCTCAAGAATGTGGTAATCGAACAAATACAAGAGAATGTGTAGTTTCTTCTCAAAAACATTCTTTAACGATAAAAGGACAACCTTTTGAATTCTCTGCACTTCGATATACACCATATGAATTAGAAAATGCAAAACATCAATGGGAATTACCAACTGCATATCAAACAGTCATTAATCTAAATGAAAAACAAATGGGTGTCGGAGGTGATAATACTTGGGGTGCTAAAACGCATGATGAATTCTTATTAGATAAGAAGAATCATCATTTCAGAATATCAATTAAAGGGAACTAACAAACAAAAGACACACGATTATGCACTGCTGGTAAGTTAAGACTATTGACAAATTAATTGGAAAATGAAGTTCTGAAA
>CAVFDO010000056.1:0-15547 GCA_963621095.1 bacterium | reverse complement strand
GGCAAGAAATTCATACGAATGACTTTTACGCCATCACCTTGACACGCTTCACATCTACCACCTTTTGTATTGAATGAGAATCTACCTTTATCATAGCCTCTCATTCTAGCTTCGGGTGTTTTAGAGAATACATCACGAATATCATCAAATACACCTGTATAAGTAGCAGGATTACTTCTAGGGGTTCTACCAATTGGTTGTTGATCGATTTGAACAAGTTTATCAATATTCTCTAATCCTTTAATTGTCTTATATTTACCTGGTTTTATCTTTTGTCTACCGAGATTTAAAAGAACAGCTTTCATAAATACATCATTTACTAATGTAGATTTACCAGAGCCACTCACCCCACTCACAACAACAAATTTCCCTAATGGAATCTTTACATTAATTTTCTTAAGGTTGTGTTCTTCAATACCTTTTAATTCAATATAGTTTCCGTTTCCTTTTCTTCTTTTTTCAGGAACCGGAATTAATTTCTTACCTGATAAATATTGTCCTGTGATAGATTGTTCCACCTGCATAACTTGTTGTGGTGTGCCTGAAGCCATCACTTCTCCACCATGTACTCCCGCACCAGGTCCAATATCAACAATCCAATCTGCTTCTAACATTGTTTCTTCATCATGTTCTACAACAATGAGCGAGTTGCCTAAATCTCTCATTTTTTTCATCGTTTGAATGAGTTTTGAATTATCTCTTTGATGTAAACCAATACTTGGTTCATCCATGACATATAAAACACCTGATAATTGTGAACCAATCTGTGTTGCTAAACGAATACGTTGTGATTCTCCACCAGATAACGTTCCAGCCAAACGATCCAATGTGAGATAGTTTAACCCAACATCACTCAAGAACTTCAATCTAGAACCAATTTCTTTTAACACCATTTCCGCAATCTTTGTTTTTTCAGTGTCTAGTTTTAAATTCCGCATCCATTCGTTTGCTTCAAGAACAGACATTTCTGTAAATTGCGCAATGTTTTTATCACCAACTCTTACAGATAAAGCTTGTTCATTCAAGCGTTTACCAGCACACTTTGGACATGGACTTTCAATCATATAAGAGTGATACCATTCCTTATGCCAAGAAGATGTTGTTTCCACATATCTTCTTTCAATCATATCTTTTACACCTTCAATATAATCATTCTTATCATAGCGATTACCACCAGAAGAAATAATTGTATATTTAATAGGTTTATCAGATCCATGTAATATAATTTCTAATTGTTTCTTTGTGAATGTTGAAATAGGTTTATCTAAATCAATTTTATAAGCTCTACATAAAACCGTAAATGTTTGCCATTCAATATTATCTGTATCCACAATATTCTTATAATAACGAATACCACCTTGTCGAATAGATAATGAATCATCTGGTATCAAATTTGATACATCAACTTCTTCTGTGATTCCTAATCCATGACATATATCACACGCTCCTAATGGTGCATTAAATGAGAATAGTCTTGGTTCCAAATTTCCTACAGAAAATCCACAAATCGGACAACTATAATTTTCAGAGAATAGCTTCTCTTCTTCACCATTTAAAACTAATACTTTTCCATCTCCTAGTTTTAAAGCTGTTTCAATAGAATCGTTAATTCTACTTCTAGATTCTTCATTTTTAATAATTCTATCAATAACTACATCTAAATCATGTCTTTGATTCTTTTCTAGTTCAATGTCATCTTCTAATAATTTAATTTCACCATCTACACGAACACGAATATAACCTTCTTTTAATAACTTCGTAAATGAATCTTTAAATGTTCCTTTTTTATTTCGTGCAATAGGAGCTAATATCGTCAAACGAGATCTATCTTCAAATTTCATAACCGTATCAACCATTTCTGTAATCGTTTGACCAGTAATAGGAATATTGTGATTTGGACAATATGGTGTTCCGCATCTTGCGTATAACAATCTCAAATAATCATAGATTTCTGTAACTGTACCAACTGTTGAACGTGGATTATTGGAAGTGGTTTTTTGATCAATGGAGATTGCGGGAGAAAGTCCTTCAATAGATTCTACATCAGGTTTTTCTACGCCACCTAAAAACTGTCTAGCGTAAGCGGATAAAGATTCCACATATCTTCTTTGTCCTTCTGCATAGATCGTATCAAACGCTAAAGAAGTCTTTCCACTTCCAGATAGTCCTGTCATAACAACTAAAGAATTCTTTGGTATTTCCAAGGAAATATTTTTTAAATTATTTTCACGTGCACCACGGATAATCAATTTATTATTTTCCATTCTTCTTTTCCTCTTCACACAAATCATTCAACATCACCCATGCATCTCTTGGTGACATATCATCAATATCAATTGCTTGTAACATTTCATGAATTGCATCTGCTTGTTTATCTTCTTTTGTCATTTCTACAAGTTGGAAATTTTGTTGAACAATACGTTTTTTACTTTCAAGTTCTTTTTGTAATTCCTTTGCGCGAGATAAAACACTTTCTGGAAGTCCCGCTAGTCTTGCGACGTTGATACCATAAGATTGACCTGCTGGGCCTTCTTTGATCTTGTATAAGAAAGTCACTTCATCATTATCTTCTTTCACAACAACATGAACATTTCTAACACATGGAACATTATCTGTTAACATCGTTAATTCATGATAGTGTGTGGAAAACATTGTTTTCGCATGCAGGCATGTTGCGATGTATTCAATCATACTTTGTGCTAAAGCCATACCATCATAAGTAGATGTACCTCTACCAATCTCATCAAATAAGATTAAAGACTTATCTGTTGCTTCTTGTAACGCACGATTCGCTTCTGTCATTTCCACCATAAAAGTAGATTGTCCACTTAAAATATCATCACTGGCACCAATGCGTGTAAAGATCTTATCAAACACAGGCATTAAACATGATTTACATGGAACAAAGCAACCAATTTGTGCCATCACAATAATTAGAGCTGTTTGACGCATGTATGTAGATTTGCCACCCATGTTAGGACCAGTAATTAACAGAATACTATTATCATGATCCATCTTTACATCATTTGCGACATATCTTGGATTCTTCATCATTTCATCTAAGATTGGATGTTTTCCACCTTGGATTTCTAATGCATCTTCAGTAAATGTAGGTTTTACATAATGATATTTACTAGATACTTCCGCTAATGCACAATAACAATCAATTTCTGCCAGTGCCTTTGCGAGTTTTTGTAGTTGTGGTAAATATTTTTTAATTTCTTCTAACAATTGATTGAATAGTTCTTTTTCAATGCGAATTGCATTTTCTTCCGCATGAAGAATCATATCTTCTTTTTCTTTGAGTTCTGGAGATATAAATCTTTCATTATTTGTTAATGTTTGTTTTCGAATATATCCCCATTCTGGTTTTACTTCTTTTGCGGCAGCTTTTGATATTTCAATAAAATAACCAATCACTTTATTGTATCCAACCTTTAATGTTTTAATGCCAGTTCTTTCTTTTTCTTGTGCTTCTAAAGTAGAAATGAAATCTTTTCCACCCCTTTGAATCGAACGGGCTTCATCTAATTCTGTATTATAACCATCCACAAAGATGCCACCGTCATTGAGTGTTACTGGTGGATTCTCTACAAATGCATTTTTTAATTGATCATATAATTTTGTGAGTGGATCGACTGTTTGATATTCTTTAAATTCTTCACAATTGATTTTCTCTAATATATTTGGAACTTCCCCTAATGTCTTAGATAATCTTAACGTATCTACCGCATTAGCTGTATTTAAAGCACATCTTGCGATTAGTCTTTGAAGATCATAGATGTTATACAAAGAATCACGAATGGACGCTCTTGCCATGAAATTCTTCATCAACCATTCTGTTTTTGCGTATCTTTTTTCTATCGCATCTTGATCAATGAGTGGTTTCTCAATCCACTTTCTTAATTGTCTAGAACCCATTGCACTTCTACATACATCTAAAAATGACCATAGTGTAATTGCCTTCCCATTTTCATGTAATGGTTTTGTAAGTTCTAGATTCATTCTTGTGGAATAATCCATATACAAAGATGCACTTTCTGTTTCAACAGTACATGGTTGTAAATGAGATAAGATATGTTTTTGTGTTTCTTCTAGATAATGCAACATCAAACCATATGATTTTCTATCATAGTCTTTTGTGATGTTTTCACATAATGGTGCATATTGTTCTCCAACAGAGTCATCTTCACAATAAGAAATCGTCACTTGCATATTTCTTAATTGTTTGATGATTTTTTCTCTAAAATCTTTATGAACGACAATTTCCCTTGCGTTATTCTTTAATATCAATTGTAGTAAAACAGAATCTTTATGTTCACAATTTTCAACATAATTCTCACCTGTAGATACTTCAACAAACGCAATTGAATATCCATACGAATAATCTGTAATTGCCGCTAAATAAACAGATGACTTTTCATCTGTGATTTCATCCATCACTGTACCAGGTGTAATGACACGAATGACATCTCTTTGTACGATTCCTTTGGCTTCCTTAGGATCTTGTACTTGTTCAACGATTGCGATTTTATATCCTCTAATAACAAGTCTTTGAATGTATGAAGATACCGCATGATGAGGAACACCACACATTGGTATTCTCTCTTCTACACCAGCATTTTTTCCTGTTAAAACTAAATCTAATTCTTTTGATGCAATCTTAGCGTCATCAAAAAACATCTCATAGAAATCTCCTATTCGATAGAATACTAAAGTATCTGGATAGTTCTCTTTCACTTTGAGATATTGTTGCATCATTGGTGAATATGTTTTTTCTTTTGTCATAATGGCATTATTATAACACTTTCGTTTCTAAGAAAAGAAAAACTAGCATTTACATTTGCTAGTCATTTCTCTTTTCTTTTTCAATTCCTTTTCTAACGATTGTACTCGTTGAACCTAGATAAATATCATAGCCTGTATTTGTTTCTACAACTTTACTAGCTCCTAATTTCTTTAATCTTGAAATATCAAATTTATCAGAATCATAGATTGCGACTGATAAACAGAAGCAGTCAGATTCCATCGCTTTGATATTTTCTAAATTACCAACAGCTTTTAATACACCTTTAATCAAACGTTCTTTATCACCTGTTCTAAACAAATCAATTGCGATACTTTCAAAATAGAATCTTGTCATAAAGAAGTATAGAAGCATCATAACAGCACCAATGATCATTAAGAATAAGATTGTTGTTTGAAACTGTTTATTTGAAACATAAGTAATTAATTCTGGTAAAGTACCTGGTAAAGCTGTCATAGTAGATACTTCTGAAGAGTTAAAACCTAGATATAAATGTAATCCTTGTAGAACACCATAGAGTAATCCTGCACAAGCAAGATGTGCTACATATAATAATGGTGCTAAAAACAACAATAACAATTCCATTGGTAGTAATGTGCCAGAAAGGAATGATGTTAATGTTGCGATGATACATATTATTCTCATCTTTGGTTTCTTTAATGGATTTGTTTCTAAAGAATACATACCCCATATCATTCCTGGAATCGCAAATAGATTCAAAATATAATATGGTGTAATAAATCTACCCACTTGTCCACTCACATTGCCAGATGCAATTTGTGCTGCCCAAACGGATACATCTCCCGTAGCTACTGCACCTGTCATACCTATCCAACTTCCTCCATTACTATTAAACCAGAAAGGGGAGCGAATCCATGTTCCTAAATTCAATGTAGAACAAAAAGCTTCTAAGATTCCATACAGTGTTAGATTGACTGGATTTGTTGTATCAACAGAAATAAAAGAAACAAGTTTATTCACTGCAGCCATCACAAATGGCCAACCAATCGAGAATAGAATTCCCATGATTACAGAATAGAATAATACATTGATCAAACAAGAAGCTTCTTTTGAGATAAATGAAAACAAACCATATTCACTCTTATTCTTTGTTCGATGATATGTCAACAAAACACCAAGAGCGATAATCCCAATTCCTAATAATCCTGTTTGTATGGGATATTTTGTTGTCCCAGTATACGTAGAAATTGTTGATTTTGATAAACTCAATCCTAATATAGATGAATACGCACTAGATGTCATATCTGACTTCGCAACAATCATTGTAGTAGCTAAAAATGCGATATATCCAACGAGCGCACTAATAATCGTTACACTAGAACCATTCTTTCTAGATACAACTCTTAATAAGAATAATAACGGAAAATTAACAATAATAAATTGTCCTATTTTCATCAATATTTCTGCAACCATCTTTATATAATCATTATTGATTAAATATACAATTCCAAAAATATTGTTTGTTAGAAGGTTTCCAATTCCAGTAATCAAAAACGCAATGAATACTATTTCAATTGGAAACTTAACAATTTCAAATAATCCTCTCCACTTTTTCATAAAACACACCTAATATAAAGTCTTTAAACGTTCAAAATAAGAAACGTTCTTCCCTCTTAAAACTCTAATATGTCTAGCTGAACACACCTTAATTTCAATCGATTGTACATTCTCCAATGGATATACATCACTATCAACACCCAATAGCGCACCATCAAACGATTCAGATTCAAAGCGAATCACACTATCATTCTTTAATACAAATGGAGCGTCTAAACTTCTATATTTACTATGATGAATACCAGATATCTCACTCATTTCAATCAAATCTAATCCTTCTTGAATAACTGCACCACCTAAAGAACGATTATACGCAGTGGAACCAAGTTGTGTACAAACACACATCCCTGTTCCTCTAAATGTTTCTAATAAAACATCATTTACATATACATCCATCACTTGTGTTCTAGCTGCATTTTCAATACGTATCTCATTTAACGCATAAAATCTTTTTTGATTTACTTCTCCACGTAAAACAGATAATTGTTCTTCACGTCCTGTTTTTTCTATCAAAACATTTAAAAAAGCATCCAATTCACAATCTTGATAATCTGAATAAAATCCTAATGTACCAGTATGCAATCCATAAAAACAAACATCTTGTAATTGATCAATGAATTGATGTACCGCATAAATAAAAGTACCATCTCCCCCAACAACGATAACAATTTTTGGATTTAAATCATCTCTAACAAAATCATGTTTAAATAATTCCGTTTCAATCTTTTTTTCTAATGCACCTGATAATTCATCAGGACGTGCAATAACCGTAAATTTTTCCATGTACTAAGTATAACATGAAAAAGAGACTCCTTAGAGTCTCGATTCAATTAGCTAATTTTTGTTCCAGCAGACAATCCATTTACTTCAACGACCGCAATTTGACCGTTTTCTTTACCAGCCAGCAACATTCCATTACTTTCTTCACCACGAATCACTGCAGGTGCTAAGTTTGCAATCACTACAATATGCTTACCAATCATTTGTCCTGGTGTGTAAGATGCGGCAAGTCCAGAAACAATTTGGCGTGGTTGTCCTTCTCCTAAATCAACTTTTAAGATTAATAGCTTGTCAGCATCTGGATGTTTTTCACAAGATAATACTTTTCCTACTCTTAAATCAAGTTTAGAAAATTCATCAATCGTAACTTCAGCTTTCTTTTCTACTTTAGCTTGTTTTACTTCTTTCTTAATTTTATCTTGAATTGCGGAAACCTTTTCTTTTACTTCATCTTCTTTTAATCTCGCAAACAAGATTTCTGGTTTATCTGTAATTTGAATACCATTTTCTAATAAACCAAATGTCAAATCATCTTCACTTGTTTTTGTTGTATTCAATGAAACAAGAATCTTTTCAGCAGTTTCTGGTAAGAATGGTTTTAATAGAATCGCTCCAATTCTTACAGATTCCAATAAGTTATAAAGTACTGTTGCGAGTCTTCCAATCTTTTCAGGATCCTTTGCGAGTTTCCATGGTTCTGTTTCATCAATGTATTTATTACATCTAGAGAATAGATCTAAGATATGATCAATTGCGTCCGCAACATGTAATGTATCCATAGATTCATCAACAAGTTTTACTGTATTTGTTACGACTTGTTTGAGATCTGCATCAACATCTTCCACTTCATTTGGATTAGCGACTACACCATTGAAGTATTTATTTTCCATAGATAGTGTTCTATTCACTAAGTTACCTAAGTTATTCGCAAGATCACTGTTGATTCTTTCAACCATGAGTTCATATGTGATATGGCCATCTTGTGCGAATGGCATTTCATGTAACATGATATATCTTACAGCATCTGTACCAAATAGAGATACTAGATCATCCGCATAAATAACATTTCCTTTAGACTTACTCATCTTAGAGTCACCTGTTAATAACCATGGGTGACCAAAGATTTGTTTAGGTAGTGGTACATCTAATGCCATCAACATGATTGGCCAATAAATCGTATGGAAACGAACAATATCTTTACCAATCAAATGTAAATCGGCTGGCCAATACTTCTTATAGAGTGGATCATGATTTCCGTCTACATCATAACCAAGACCAGTAATATAGTTTGTTAAGGCATCGATCCAAACATATACAACATGTTTTGGATCAAAGTCTACAGGAATTCCCCATTTAAATGAAGTACGAGAAACACAAAGATCTTGAAGACCTGGTTTCAAGAAGTTATTGATCATTTCATTCTTTCTACTTTCAGGTTGAATAAAATGAGGATGATCTTCAATATACTGCATTAAACGATCTGCATATTTACTCATCTTAAAGAAATATGCTTCTTCCTGCATTTCTTTTAATTCACCACCACAAACAGGACATTTACCTTCTTCTGTGATTTGAGATGGTGTATAGAATGCTTCACATTCTTGACAATACAAACCATCATAATGGCCTTTATAAATATCACCTTGATCATAAAGTTTCTTAAAAATCTTTTGTACTTGTTTTTCATGATATGGATCTGTTGTTCTCATGAACTTATCATAAGAAACATTCATAACATCAAATTGTTCTTTAATTTCTTGTGATACTTGGTCAACAAATGCTTTAGGAGAAATACCAGCTTTATTTGCCTTTTCTTCTACCTTTTGGCCATGTTCATCCGTTCCTGTTTGGAAACGAACATCATAGCCTACTTGTCTTTTATAGCGAACGATTGCATCCGCTAATACGATTTCATATACATTACCAATATGTGGTTTTCCTGATGTATACGCAATCGCAGTTGTTAAATAATATGGTCCCTTATTTTCCATTTTTACACCTCCTCAAACAGAAAAAGACATCCCAAATGAAAGGACGTCTTGCACGCGTTACCACCTTTATCTTCCTTTATAAATATATAAAGACTCTCACTAGTTTTAACGGAGTTCTTCCGGGATACCCTATTCAAATATCCAGCTCCAAGTCCATCTTCATTCTTCATCAATACAAATTCCCACCAGCCATTTGTTCTCTAAAATTAACTTTAGAACTACTCTTCTCTTCTTCGCTTTTCAGTGCCTTTATTATACGTGGAAACGTTTCATTTGAAAAGAAAAACTCATTACACAGCCAATAAAACATTTCCGAATAGAATGAAATCACATACCAAAACATAGATCAACAAATGATTTAGAAAGTCATATCTTAATATCGTAGAAAAACCAATTGGACTGAAAATCAGTATCAATAGAATACCAATCATTGTAATACTTCCACTAATCATTCCCATCTTTCTAGATAAAAACATAGATATCGATATCACAATGGATAAAACAAGTAATTGATTAAAACAAGATAGAAGAAACCATGTTATCAAATGTATCGTGGAATATACACCTAAGGCTTGATTGATCGGCATATTCACAACAGTATATGGATAGTTAGATGTAATCTTATAGAAATGACTACCATATACAATTAATGTCAATATAATTCCAATCATAAAGAAATGCATCCATTGTTTCATAACATACTTCTTTCCACCAATGTTTGTACTAAAGAATAAATTAGATGTTTTTGTTTGATAGAAAGGGCACATTGTAGAAAAGACAATAACTATGATTGTCACAAATATCAACAACCATTTTAATATAGAACCCGTTTCATTCTTCTTATCCACTAATAATTCTAAAGTGCTATTATCACTATAATACTCTGCCCCTGCTTCCTGTAATGCGTTCACTTCATCTTCTATTCTTTGAATATCATCTTTATGACTCCGTAATCCTTCTAGATTAGATAGTTCTTGTGCTTCTTCTTCACTTAATTCTTCTCCATTCATTATTTTTTGAATATATGCATCTGATTGATTACAAGCATCTACTATTTGAAGTTTATCTTCTTTAATTCTTTGTATTAACGTATCATCTATTTCACCATAGTATTGTTGTACAAAAGATTCATAATTAGATTCTGATGCGCTTTTAACAACGGTATAATTTGTCACATTCACAACACAATAAATCAATACACCTAAAACAATGAGTAATCCTTTTGAATGTATTAATATTTCCTTCCATTGATAGATAGATACATGTTTACTTCTAATTGTTAATTTTCTAAATCTTTGAGATTTCTTATGAAATAATCTTTGATATAAATTTTTATCTAAAATAAACAATGTCAAAGAAACTATTCCAAATAACACAATCAAACCATAGAATTGTGGAAACACATGTCCAAACATATAAACTAGTTCATCTGTTAATTTTGTATTGATTAGGATTGCCCATAAATTAATTTCTTTAAACACCTTCAATGATGACGCAATAGAAATATAGTTATACGCCAATAGTTCTATAATCATAAATACTATGATAAATATAAAAGCAATGGATGTATTCTGTAAGAAACAATACAAACATATAAATAATAGAAGAATAACAAGAACACCTAAAAACATCATTCCTGTTAATATAAGATAGTAATTACAAATAGATACTGTAAATGAAGAGACATCATAGTTATACAAATGTTGTATCGGTGCTGATAAATCAACACCTACAATATGAAAGGTTATTAAATCAATACATGTTTTAAATATAATCAATGATAGTAATACACCAAATAAAACAAATAGTTTTGTGAGAATGATAGATTTCATAGAAGTAGAAGTACTTCCATATAAAGATAATAAAGAACTATCTTTGTCTTGTTGGATCAAAAGATAAATGATAAAAAAACCTATAAATAGATAAAAGAAATTCCAATACGATGCATATTTTGAACAAGTTGAAAACACAATATCATTCATGATATGTGGTTCATGGTCTTTTAAAGATTCATACATCTTTAATTGACACTTTAATCTTGTTTGATTTTCTTCTGAAGAAAACAAAACAGAATTCAATTTACTTTTGATATTCTCTATTTGTTCGTCAATATTTGTATGATATTTTTGTTTCAGATTCGCTCTAGAAGCTCCTTGTTCAGAATAGCCTAAATACTCTGCTTGTTGCCACGCACTCTCATATTGAGAAAAATCCACTTCATTGATTGTTAATAAATCATTGTTTAGTTGTTTTATATCCTCTTGGTTTAGTATCACGATACTTTGTATCACAGATACCAACAGAAAGATTCCTATAAATAATAGGAATGTTTTATGTTTTGATAATTTCTTTAACTCAGCGTACAACATATTATTCCAACCAATCTAGATATACATCATCTAATGTTGTACTAACAATATTTCCAA
Organism: bacterium; assembly: GCA_963621095.1. Lineage (GTDB taxonomy): Bacteria > Bacillota_I > Bacilli_A > Erysipelotrichales > Erysipelotrichaceae > Bulleidia. The sequence continues at coordinate 3,965 of CAVFDO010000056.1, read as the reverse complement.
TTGGAATCTCTGAAATAAAACGTGTATGTATTTCGTTATTCACATAGGTTTGATTTACAACTTTTAAATTAGGATTCTTTTGTAGTAATTGTTCTATATCTAAGTTTGATTCATATACTTTTGTTTTCTGCATCAATTCTTTTTGACTACTACATGTTAGAACCTTACCATTTTTCATCATGATGATTTCTGCAGCAATAAACTCCACATCTGATATGACATGTGTAGCCAATAAGATAATTCTATCTTCCGCAATACTCGCAATGATATTTCTTAGATTCTTTCTTTCCACTGGATCTAAGCCAGCAGTTGGTTCATCTAATAATAATATCTTGGGATCATTCAATAAAGCTTGCGCAATCATCACTCTTTGGCGCATACCACCTGATAAGCCTTTTAAACTTCTCTTTCGATATTGATACATATTCACTTTCTTTAGTAATGAATCAATCGTCTCTTTTGCTTGAGATATCTTTTTTAAAGAAGCCATATAATATAAGAAATCTTCTACAGTTAAATCCACGTATAGTTGTTGTGCTTGTGGCATAAAACCTAGTACATTTCGATATTCTTTTCCTAGTCTCAAAATATCTGTTCCATTATATAAAATACTTCCTTCATCATAATTTAACGTACAAGTCAAAATATTAAGTAATGTGGATTTCCCCGCACCATTATGTCCTAATAATCCATATACTCCATTACATAATGAAAGATTGATATGATCTAAAGCTTTGATCTTACCATAATTCTTACTTAAGTTTTTGATCTGTAATAAATTATTTGACATAAGAACTCTATTCTAATATTTTAAATATTGACAGGAACCTTCCTCAATATCACAAGCAAACAATTGAATATCTCGTTCTCCATTATAACTACCTATGATTTGATGATTCCAAACTTTCACTATCGCACTATATTCCATACTCTTTAACGCAACTTCAATTGCTCCATTTTTAGATTTTCCTAATGAATCATAAGGTGTTATTTCATACAACAAATTTCCATTCCAATCATAAACTCTATATTTTGTATGTTCTTCTTCTAAGGTTGTTAAATAAATATAGTCATCATCAAAATAATCAATTAATACATCATCCATTTCAAACAGAACATTATTAGAAACATAATTCTTAATTCCTGAATGGACTTTAATAGCTGATGAATCTTGTGTTATATCATAATCAGTTGGTATGTCTACCGTATAATAGGAAACATTCTTGTTATATACATAAAAATAGTATGCATCATTTTCTAATAGATTTAATTCTAAAGAATCAATATTTACAGAGTATAAAGATTTTTGACTTTTTATAATAAATAAATCTCCATCACTCATAACATTCAATATTCCAGAATCAATAGGAATTGTCTTCATTTCATCACCTGATAAATCATATATATGTAATATTGAGCTTCCATCCTCATTCGGAACTTCTGAAATCGCAATCCTATTCTTTTGTATCAAAAAATAAGACGGTTCATAATCCAGCGTCATAAGATTTCGAAAAGAATTTCCTGTTACATCAATAGAATTCAATCGATATATGATTTCACCATCATTATTTTCATATCTACTTTCATAAATCAATTGATTATCAAAATATTGGAATCCTTGACCATTCATTCCTAAATCAACATATCGTTGAAAAGAGTCAATATCATCTAATGCAGACCCAACAGCTTTATCATCAACAAAATTCACTGAACCAATTTCTATATTTGTTCCATTATTGTCATAAGCAAAAAGAACACCACCACTTGATAAATAGTAAAAAGCATCCTTAGAAAATGTAGTGAATAAATTTGTCATATAGGATGCTTGAGCTAACGGAATCACTTCATCTGCATTCAACAAAGAATTCTTTTTTGAAGAAACATTAGTTGTAGCACAAGAACTAGTGATAAATAGTGCAATAATCAACAACACTTTATCTTTCATAAGAAATCCTTATGCGTATGCAGCAGTTGTATAAAATTTTCTTCCAGTAGATAATGTTCCTATCCCTTTACAATAACTCCATGCAGAATAACCAGAAACAGAACTTATATACCAATTCACATAAGTACTTCCGCTTCTTGCGCCAATATAAACATTCCCATCAATGCCTTTCGCCCATCCAGAAACAGTTGCTGTTGAACCGCTTGATGCAGATCCAGTCACAGAGCAAGAAATATAAGTTGATGTTGCAGTGGCCGTCACATTGTAGCCTTGACCAGAAATAGTCGCTGTCCCTGCAAAGACTGGCGTAAAAGACAACAATGTACAAATAGCAATGCATAATGGAATTAATTTTGAGTTTATTATTTTGTTCATTTTTTTGACCTTTTTATTCGTGACTTATAAAACAATTTCAAACAAAAAACCTTTCTAATCTCATTATAGATGTAACCGGTTACATTGTCAAAAAATTATATTTTTAGGTATTACTTATTTGACATTATATTTCTTGATTTTTAATGTAAAAATAGCTATCATTAGAAGTACATACAGGTACCTAGTTTTAATTCACTTTACAATTAGTTATTGGGATATGTAGAAACGGAGACAAAAAATGGCAACAGGAAAAGTTAAATGGTTCAACGCTGAAAAAGGCTATGGATTCATTACTACAGAAGATGGAAAGGATGTATTCGTTCATTTTTCTGCTATCCAATCAGATGGCTACAAAACACTCGATGAAGGTGCAAGTGTAGAATTTGACGTCACTGAAAGTGATCGTGGACCACAAGCTTCCAACGTCGTAAAACTCTAATTCATATCGAATTAATGTGCAAATGACGCAAAAGAGACGAAAGTCTCTTTTTACTTTGTCTTAATAACGATATAATCTTCACATGTTCAAAAAGAAAATAAAGACAAATGATATTAATGAAAAATGGAAATATCGTTATACACAAACTAGTAATGATTTAAAAGATCTAGAAGAAATTACTAGCGCTACACTTCGTTCTCAATACGATGCTTTAGCGAAAGGAACAGATGAAGGTATTTCTAACATGCCAAAGTTAAAAAATGCTATGTTAGAAGAAGCAGATATACTAGATAATGCCTCTGAAACTTTTGCGCGCCTTTCTAAGAAAACACATGATCAATCTGATGAAATTCGAACACGTATTAAAGAAGCGGAAAAACACGAACGGAAAAGTAATAAAAGATTTAGAATCACACCTGTAAAACCAACAAACGCTGAAATTGATTATGAAGAAAAAATCACACATCATTTTGCGGCTGGTGTAACTTTCAATAAATTATTTTGGGTGTTCTTTATTGGATGTTTTGGTGGTGTTGTCATTGAAACACTTTGGTGCTTGATCACAAGAGGTCACTATGAATCTAGAGTCGGATTAATTTACGGACCATTTAACTTAGTATATGGTTTTGGTGCGCTCGTATTAACTTATAGTTTGTACAAATACAGAAATAGAAGTGGAATTTATTCTTTCTTTGGTGGTTTTATTAGCGGATCTATTGTGGAATACTTATGTAGTTTCTTCCAAGAATTAGCATTCGGATCTACTTCTTGGGATTATAGTGCTATGCCATACAACTTAAATGGTAGAATCTGCTTAGAATATTCTATCTTTTGGGGAATATTAGGCGTACTTTGGATCAAAACAATTTATCCTATCATGGCAACTTGGATCTTAAAGATTCCAAATAAGATTGGTAAAACATTAACGACTCTATTATTTGTATTTATGATTTTCAACTCTTTTATGTCTGGTTCTACAGTTTATCGATGGTATGAAAGAACACAAGGCAAAGAAGCTTCTAATATCTTTGAAACATATATCGACAACCATTACCCAAACAGTAGAATGGAAAAGATATATGCAAATCTTGAATTCAAAAAGTGAATCTATAGGTAAACTATAAATTCACTTTTTCTTTATCTCATTTCCTAACAAATAAAGAATTATTAAAAGGAAAATCAAATATCGAAGTCACTTCCGCAAGA
>CAVFDO010000055.1:0-15669 GCA_963621095.1 bacterium | reverse complement strand
GTATTGCTTGTTCTTTTGCCTCGCATTCCTAATACATCAGCAATCAATGTGCATCTACAGTTATACACTTCAGATGGTGCTCCTTGTGGGTCAGCAGGATACATCAATCCATTTGGAAATTTCTCGTTATATTCAACCTGTATTCCATCAAGATGAGCATGGCTATCTCTCACCCTTCCATCGTGTGCTGACAACCATTCTTTTTTGAACTTAATTCCATTATCATGTGCTTGTTCAAATCCTCTTTGCCTTCCACCATTTTGTGCACTCGTTACTGCTGTTCTTGCATTTTTAACTACTGACTCTTTTTGTTAGAAGTCATTTTTTAAATTCAGTAATTCTATCCTGTTCCTTTACCTAAATAGCAAAACAAAAAGACGATAGATTTCTCTACCGCCTAATGATTAATTAATATTGTGGCATTGCTGGAGAAGCAGCTTCCTTTTCAGGAATATCCGCAACTGCAGCTTCTGTTGTGATGAACAATCCAGAAATACTTGCAGCATTCAATACTGCAGAACGTGTTACCTTAGTAGGATCAATAATTCCCTTATCAAACATATCTACCCATTCACCATTCTTCGCATTGAAGCCAATGTTTTCATCCTTAGCTAATTGTTGTTCTAAGACTTCATTTCCATCATATCCTGCATTTTCAGCAATCTGCATGATTGGACATTTCAACGCATCTAATACAACATTGATACCTCTTTGAACATCAACTGTTTCATCCTTTAATGTTGCCTTAACATCTTTTAAAGCAGTGATCAATGCTAGTCCACCACCAGCGACAACACCTTCTTCAACAGCTGCCTTAGTAGCGTTCAATGCGTCTTCAATTCTTAACTTCTTTTCTTTCAATTCAGTTTCTGTTGTAGCACCAACCTTAATTAAAGCGACACCATTTGTAAGCTTACCAAGTCTTTCTTGAAGCTTCTTCTTATCATAATCAGATGTTGTATTTTCAATTTCTTTCTTGATAGAAGCAACTCTTGCATCAACTGCAGCCTTATCACCACTACCATCAATAATTGTTGTCTTATCTTTGCCTACAACGACTTTCTTAGCAGAACCTAGATCCGCAACTGTCATATCTTGTAAGTTTTGGTTGAGATCTTTTGCGAAGAAGTTAGCACCAGTCATAGCTGCGATATCAGCTAATTGATTCTTTGCGTTATCACCAAATCCAGGAGCCTTTGTGGCAACAACATTGAATGTTCCACGTAACTTGTTGATAATTAATGTTGACATAACTTCATTATCATAATCATCTGCGATGATCATTAATGCCTTATTAGATTTTACAACTTCTTCTAATACTGGAAGAATTTCTTGAATTGTATTGATCTTTTGATCTGTAACCATGATCAATGGATTTTCTAATGTCACTTCATTCTTATCACGATCTGTAACCATGTAAGGAGAAATATATCCCTTATCATACTGCATACCTTCTGTCATCTCTAATGAAGTTTCAAAAGATCTAGACTCATCAACATTGATAACACCATCATTACCAACTTTATCCATTGCATCCGCAATAATTGCACCAATTTCTTCACTACCACTAGAAATTGTAGCGATATTCTTTACATCGTCATTTGTTGTAACTTTGTGACTCTTTTCAAGAAGTTTATCCGCAACTGTATGTGCAGCCTTTTCAATACCTTCTCTCATTAATACTGGATTGGCACCTTTATCAACAGCTTTTAAGCCATTTGTAATCATTGCTTGAGTTAAGATCGTAGCTGTTGTTGTACCATCACCAGCTAATTCATTTGTGTTGTTTGCAGCTTCATAAACAAGCTTAGCACCCATATTTTCAAACTTATCTTCAAGTTCGATTTCTTTGGCAATTGTTACACCATCATTTGTGATAACTGGTGAGCCATAACTCTTTTCTAATACAACGTTTCTTCCTTTAGGTCCTAAAGTAACCTTCACTGCATCTGCGAGTTTATTTACGCCATTTAACATTCCATCTCTAGCGTCTTTTGCGTATTTAATTTCCTTTGCCATTTTCATCTACCTTCTTTCTTCTTACTCAACTACCGCAAGAATATCATCTGCCTTGATAATAAGATAATCTTTTCCATTATCTTTTACTTCAGTTCCAGAATACTTCTTGTAAATAACGTGTTGATTTTCTTTCAAATCAATTGGTGTTACTTCACCATTGTCATTTGTTTTACCAGGACCAACAGCGATTACTACGCCATGGCTTGGTTCATCTTTTGCTTCTTTTGTTGTAAGAATAATTCCACTTTGTGTTTTTTCTTCTTCTTTTACTTTTTCTAATACTACGTAATCATGTAATGGTTTTAACATATATTACCTCCAATAATTTCTTAGCACTCATGTTTTAAGATTGCTAACAATGGTTATTATAATCAAAAATAGCACTTAGTCAATAGGAGTGCTAAAAATAAATTTATCTTTTCTTGATGATTCCTCTTTGGTATCTAGTAGGCAATTCACCAGTTTTACGATAGTGTTCTAATAGATCCAAGAATTTCTTATGTTGGATTTGGAATGTAAAATAGTTTTGTTTTCCATCAATGAATAAATCATAGACTTCTTTCTCATCACAAAAAACAAAGTAATGATAGATTCCTTCTTCATCTAATTTACGATTCCAATAAATGTCAAGTTCTGATTCATTCCATGTCATACACATGGTATTATATAGGCATGAAAGAAATCAGTCTAACGTTATTTCAAGATGCAGAATTACTACCTTTATTGATTGTATGTATTATATTTAGCGCAATCATATTTTTTATTTTTCATTTTATAAAAGAGAATAATGAAGAATATAAAGAAATAAAACAAAAGAAATCATTTCATTACACAAAGAAATATCCAAAATACACAAAGAAAGATTATCGTAATCTAATTTTGATTACTGGATGTTATGCCATTATTTCTTTATGGAAATTAGGTTCTACTACATTTCCCACAACGACTTGGCAACCAACTTCTTCTACAGGTTCACAAGATGTTGTATTTCACCTCACAAAAGAAACAACATTCAATGCAATCTATACGATTTATGGAGAAGGAGATAACAATTCTAATCCTGATACCTATCAATTAGGTACAGAAGGAATGATTGTTTATGGATCCAATGATAATCAAGAATGGGAACAAATCGCCACACTTGAAAAAGGTTCTATTTATCAATATCAGATCATTGAAGGAAATTGGGACTATGAATATGTATGGTTACATTCTTCCAACAAAAATAATTCTTTAACTGAATTCGCTTTAAGGAATTCAGAAGATACTGATTTTGTATCTTTAGAAGTATCTTTAGATGGTGGAAGTGAAAGTGCCTACCCTGCTACTTTATTAATTGATGAACAAGATAAACTTGTTTTATATCCAACATATGAAGATCAATCTTACTTTGATGAAATCTATCATCCAAGAAACGCATGGGAAATTGCGAATGGTCAAGACATGTACGCCACAGTACATCCACTTTTAGGAACAAACATCATTGCCTTATTTATCAAATTATTTGGAATGAGTCCATTTGTTTGGAGATTACCAGGTGCACTGTTTGGTATCGCATTGATTCCATTATTTTACGCAATTGCGAGAAGGCTCTTTAAAAGTACGTCACTCGCTACAATCGCTGGAATCTTACTCGCTACAGATTTCATGCATCTAACAACATCTAGAATTGGTACATTAGAACCATTTAGTGTATTTTGGATCTTAGTCATGTTTTATTTCATGATTCGCTATATTCAGATGTCTTGGTATGATACCCCATTTCTAAAACAATTTCAGTATTTAGCATTCTGTGGTATATCCATGGGTATTGCGATAGCGACAAAATGGACAGCTTGTTATTCTGCCGTTGGTTTGGCAATTCTTTTATTTGGATATTTTGGTGTTCAATATTTAGATTACAAAAAGAATCGAAAGAAAAATTCAGAACTTGTTTCTATCTTTCCAAAGCGTTTATTTGTAACAATTGGATTATGTTTTATTTTCTTTATTGGTATTCCAATCATTATTTATGTTTTATCATATTTACCAGATAAAGTATGGAAAGGTGATACTTGGTCAATCAGTAATGTTTGGAAACAGTGTGTATATATGTACAACTATCATTCCAACTTACAAGCAACACATCCATATAGTAGCACTTGGAATCAATGGCTATTGGATATTCGTCCTATTTGGTATTACAACGGTTATGATAGTAATGGATATCAACATACGATCTCTTGTTTTTCAAATCCATTAATGACTTGGACAGCAATTGGAACAATCATATTTACATTCATTGATAGCATCAAAGAAAAGAAGTTATCTGGTATCGTGATTTGTGTTGGATATGTTACCGCATTAGCTCCATGGTTGATTATTACACGTTGTGTATTTGCGTATCATTTTTATCCAACTTCGTTCTTTGCGATATTATCGATTGTTTATGTATTTTCTTATTTATGGAAAATGGGAAAGATCGGGAAAAGAATAATCATTGGATATTGTATCGTTTATTGTTTCTTGTTTTTGATGTTTTTACCTGCGACTGCAGGATTTGCGACAACAAATACATTTATCAAATCTATAGAATGGTTTAGCACATGGTACTTTGGTTAAGAAAAAGATGGAAAGACATCCTATTTGCGTTAGGAATGGCATGCATCCTAATGCTTCCTTATATTTTTAAAGATTTTTTAGGTATCGAACATGATACCTTCTTTCACGTATCAAGGATTGAACAATTATCTAAGGCAATTCAAAATGGAAATTTCTTTCCAGCAATCTATCCATCTGAAAATAATGGGTATGGATATGCTTCACCATTGTTTTATTCTGATTTCTTTTTAATACTTCCTGCATTATTACATTTATGTGGTTTCTCATTAGCTTTTTGTTATAAATGCATTGTATTTATTGCTTCATTTGTTTCTATTTATACAATGATTATATTTTCTTCACATCTCACAAAGAAAAGAAGCATTACTTGGATCAGTGGATGTGCATATTTGTTTAGTAATTATAGAATTACAGATATTTATGTTAGAGGTGCATTAGGTGAAATCTTTGCGTTTTCTTTTTTACCACTTATGTTATTAGGATTGTATCAAATCATTGAAGAAGAAAAATATTCTCTTTTTCCTTTATCTTTTTCATTAACGTGTCTTGCCTTATCTCATAACTTAACATTTTTATTTGCGAGTGTATTATGTGCAATTTTAGTTATTTTATCGATTCAAAATTTAACAAAGAAAAAGATATTATGTATTTCAATATCAATTCTATTCGCATTCTTACTATCATGTTTCTTTACATTACCAATGATAGAACAATTACATTCTCAATCCTTTATTGTTGATTATTATGGACAAAGTTCTGATTTATCTTCTCATTCCATGAATCTATGGCAATACTTTGTTAATCAAACAATCTTTGGATATAGTGGGAATCAATACGATGCTTCTATGACAATGACAGTTAATATAGGATGGTTTCTAACATTTGTTCCAATAACATATTTCTTTGTGAAAAAGAAAGATCCATTTGTATTAAAGATGTTGATCATTGGATATATCTGTATGTTATTACCTTCTTCTTTCTTACCTTGGGATATCATTCCACTAAAGATCATTCAATTTCCATGGAGATTCAATACATTAGCGATGGTATTACTATCAGTACCAAGTGCGATTGGTTTATCTAATCTATGTAGAAAAGAAATCATACATTTCTATGTTCTTATCATTTTATGTGTAGAATGTGTGTATCATGTTATCCCTGCATTTAATAGAACCTTTGGAATAACTTCTCAAACTACATGGCAAGATGTATTAGATGGAAAATTATGTGATCCTTACTATAGCGCGTATTATGTGCGTGTAGAACTTGCAGGTGGTGATTATCTACCTTTAAGTTCACCAGATTTTAGAGAACGTTCTACTTCCATCAAAGATTCTTCTGGACAAGATTTAGATGTTTCTTATACAACGAATTATGATACGATAACATTTGATACAGATACATTGGAATATGACACACAAATAGTCATGCCTAAAACTTGGTATCAAGGATATAGCGTTTATCAAATCAAAGATGGTCAGAAAACAAAGATTACATGTAGCGCAAGTAGTGAATCAATGGTTACTTTCTACGCACAAAAAGACTGTACTTATATTGTCACTTATGAAGATACACCTATTAGAAAAATTTGTTTATGTATTTCATTCATTTCAATATTTGTTTGGATATTCTTTATAAAAAAGGTCTCTTACTAAAGAGATCTTTTCCATATTCTTATACCATACGCATTTAACACAGTGCCCTTTAAAACTTTAGGCCAAATTAATGTATATGATTCATCCACAGAATACGCAGAAACTGTTCGATGTGACAAATTACAATCTACAATGATAGATGTATTTTTATCTTTTCTTTCATAAACAAATCGATTTTTCTTTTTGTTTAAAACATGAAAATCACCATATACAAGTACTTGTTCTTCATGTCTAAATTGAATCATTTGTTTGTATATTTCTGTTATATCCGAATCAATTGCTTGTTTTGCGTTATCATTCCAAGGAAGTGGTAAACGCACATGATCTCTTGTACCTGCTAGTATCGTATTCCAAGCTTGTTGTGGTGTTTTACCTTCATCTAGTAATTGCTTGTAGTAATTGATAGATTCTATATCATTTAATTCATTAATGGATTTAAATGGATAATTAGTCAATCCCATTTCATCGCCTTGATAGATAAATGGTGTCCCTTTTAATGTCATCTGCATCACACATAATAATTCTTCAATATTTTTTCGATATACACCTGTCGGATCAATTTTAGATACCATTCTAGGATTATCATGATTGTTGTAGAAAATAGACATCCAACAATTATTTCCATACCCTTGCATCCACTCAATCATATAATCTCTAAAGTAATTTAAATCGTAACGATAATCATCCCATCTTACGTGACCTGGCGTTTCTAAATGATCAAAAGAGAATACCATATCTAATTCTTCTCTTTCTTCTCCTGTAATCCTTCTACACATACGCATCCCTAGACCAGGTGTTTCTCCTACTGAAAAAGCATCATGTTTTGAAAAAACTTTTTGATTTAATTCATGTAAATATTCATGAAGATGAGGACCGTAATAATAATGTTCAATACCTGTATATCCCATTAGATTTCCAATGGATTTATTTCCTTGTGGTAAACCTTTTTCTTTCGAAATATAGTTGATAACATCTAATCGAAATCCATCTACGCCTTTCTCTAACCACCAATTCACCATATCTATAACATCATTTCTAACATTTGGATTATCCCAATTTAAATCTGGTTGCTTTTTCGCAAATAGATGTAACGCATAAGTATCTTTTTCATACGCATCCCATGCGGAACCTGAAAAGAAGGAAGTCCAATTATTTAAATGCTCTTTATCACGGATGAAATAGTAATCACGATATGGACTATTTTCATCACTTATCGCACTTTGAAACCAAGGATGTTCATCTGAAGTATGATTTACTACTAGATCCATAATCAAATGCATATCTCTTTGATGCACTTCATTTAGTAACTGATCAAAATCATCCATTGTCCCAAAATCAGGATTGATAGCACGATAATCACGAATATCATATCCATTATCAGCCATAGGCGAATCATAGATTGGAGATAACCATAACGCATCCACACCTAATTCTTTTAAGTAATCTAGTTTAGATATGATTCCTTGGATATCCCCAATCCCATCTTCATTACTATCACAAAATGTTATTGGATAAATTTGATAGAAAATTGCTTCTTTCCACCATTTCTTTGTAATAGAAGTATCTAAAGGTGCTTCTTTTCCAGTATCCAGATTCACTAAATGAATCAATGCATCCCAAAATCCTTCATCTAATACTTTCTTTGTGAATGGTTGAATTGTTTTTAATGTTAGATTAGAAACAATGATATTCGTAAGAAAAGATTCTTTTAATCCTACCTGCATCACTACTTTTTTTAGAATGTCATGTCCAATTGGATTATCATAGACATCCTTAATTTTAGAATTTATTGTAATTTTCATATGTATCACCTACAAATATTATCGCACACAAAAAGAAGAGTGTTACCTCTTCTTTCATTACGCTCTTAATTCTGCGTGTACTCTCTTAGATAGATTATCTAAGATCTTATCATGTGCGTTTGTAATTTCTTCATCCTTCAATGTATGATCTGCTTGATAAGTGAGTTTCAACGCAACAGACTTTTTGCCTTCTGCGACATGTTCACCTTCATATACATCAAATACTTCTACATTAGAAAGAATATCTTTTACTCCGGCAGTTGTGATTGCCTTTGTTAGATCAGCAGCAGATACTGTTTTATCTACAACTAAGGCAAGGTCTCTAGTAACTGCAGGGAACTTAGGAAGTTCTGTGAACTTGATTCTTCCAGCCTTTGCCTCAAAGATTGGATCCAATGTTAATTCAGCGTATGTAACATTCTTTAAATCAAACTTCTTTGCGTAATCTGGATGCAATTCACCAAATACACCAATTTTTTTATTTCCTAAAGAAATCATAGCACTTCTATAAGGATGGAAATGTTCTGTATCCATCTTGTTTTCTTCAATCTTGATACGAGAGCCAACAAAACCTAATCTTTGTAACCAATTCAAGATAATTCCTTTCATTGCGTAGAAATCACCTTTGACTTGTACATGTCTTAGTTTATCTTCCACAAGATTCCCATCTAATACGATAGCGAGTCTTTCTTCTTCAACATCTTTTGCGTATACTTTAGAAATTTCATAGAAAGCATTATTCACATTTGAATGTGCTTGATTATATTGAACAACTTCCATGACAGAATTGATCAAGTTTGTTCTTGTATACTTACGAGCTTCACTCATTGGCATCGCAAGTTCTACAGGATTTTCTAATGCGTGGAAACCATTCTTTGCGTAGTCTTCATTAACTAATGTATATGTAACGATTTCATTCAATCCTTCAGCCATCATTGCTTCGCGTGTAGTTGTACGTGTTAATTGCACATCACTTCTTTGTCCTACTGTAGCGGATACATTAGGTAAAGTACTTGGTAAAGAATCAAAGCCTAATAAACGAATGACTTCTTCATCAATATCAGCTGTACCAGAAATATCAATACGATAGCTTGGAATATGACATGTGATTTCATCACCACTTACTTCTGGTTTGAAATCTAACCATTTTAATGTTTCTACAACTTCATCCATCTTGAAATCTGTTCCTAGTAATCCATTACAATGTGTTAATGTTTCTACAACTGTTTGTGGTTGATATTTCATTTCACCAGCTTGTACAGTCTTTTCAAAACCAGATGCGTTTGCGTACTTTGTTAGAAGTTCAACTGAACGATCCATAGCTTTGACCATTGCTGGTTCTTCTACACCTTTTGTAAATCTTTGTGCAGCTTCTGTAATCAAATTCAAACGAATAGATGTTCTACGAATACTAGCGTGATCAAATTGTGCGGCTTCAATGAAAATACTATCTGTATTTTCATCAATCATACTCTCTTCACCACCCATGATACCGGCAATACCAGTTGCTTCACCATTTGTTGTGATTAAAATATCACCCTTCTGAATCTCAAATTCAGCACCATCTAACGCTGTCATCTTTAATTCTCTATCATCAACAACTGTAATTTCACGATGAGGTAATTTCTTTAAATTGTAATAATGTAAAGGTTGACCTGTTTCTAACATAACAAAGTTAGAAATATCAACAACATTATTAATGGAATTCATACCTGCAGCGTTCAAATATTGTTGCATCCACTTAGGAGATGGACCAACTTCTACGTGATTAACTACTTTACCAATATAACATCCACACTTTTCTGTGTTTGTAGATACCTTGAAATCACCAGCTTCACCACAATCACTCTTACCTGCATAATCAGGCCATTTTACTTCTTTGTGTAAGATAGCTCCAACTTCTTTTGCCATGTTCCACATCGCAGAACAATCCGCTCTGTTTGGTGTTAACGATACATCTAAAATCGTATCATCTAAACCTAAATAACCTAATACATCTGTTTCTCCAACAGGAGCGTCTGCAGGTAATTCTTCAATGCCATCAATTTGATCTTGTCTTAAAGATTTCTTATCTACACCAAGTTCAAATAAAGCACATAACATACCATTGGATTCTAATCCATGAAGAGGCTTGGCTTCAATTGTTCCACTAGGTAACTTCGCACCAGGCAAGGCAACAATAACTTTCAAACCTTTTCTGCAGTTTGGTGCACCACAAATAATTTGATATGTTTTATCACCAACACAAGTTTGTGTTTTATGTAAATGTGTACCTTCTACATCTTCACATTCAACAACTTCACCAATCACAAGACCTTCTGCTTGCGCCATCGCATCAATGCCTTCTACTTCTAGACCAGCAGTTGTCATTTTATTCGCTAATTCTTCAGGAGTTACATCTGACAAATCAACATATTCACTTAACCATTTATAACTTAATTTCATCTCTTGTTTCCTCCTTCATTAATCAAAACGATCAAACATCTTTAAGAATCTTGCGTCATTGATATAGAAGTTACGAATATCATTGATACCATACTTCAACATCGCAACACGTTCTAATCCTACACCAAACGCAAATCCACTACATTTATCAGGATCAAAACCATTCATTTCTAATACATGTGGATGTACCATACCAGCACCTAAGATTTCAATCCATCCACTTCCTTTACATACATTACATCCTTTTCCATTACAGAATGGACAGGATACATCTACTTCTACAGATGGTTCTGTAAATGGGAAGTAAGAAGGTCTGAAACGAATTTGTCTACCTTGACCAAACATCTTATTTGCCAAGAATTCTAATGTACCCTTCAAGTCTGCAAGTGTAACATGTTCTCCTACAACTAATCCTTCACACTGCATAAACTGATGAGAATGTGTTGCGTCATCATCATCTCTACGATAAACCTTACCTGGACAAATCAACTTGATTGGTGTTTGACCATGTGCTTTCTCTAATTCTCTCATTTGCATCGCAGTTGTATGTGTTCTTAACAATGTATTTGGATCAATATAGAAAGTATCTTGCATATCACGTGCAGGATGATCTTGTGGAATATTCGCAAGTTCGAAGTTGTAATAATCTTGTTCAACTTCTGGGCCTTCCGCAATCTTATATCCCATACCTAAGAATAAATCTTCAATTTCCTTTTGAATCAACATCAAAGGATGACTTGTTCCAATTCTAAAAGTATCTCCAGGTAAAGTAATATCAATTCTTTCTTTTTCTAGTTTTGCGGCTGTTGCGGCAACTTCTAGATCTTGTTGTTTCTTTTCAAGTGCTTCTGTAACAACTTGCTTACAAACATTGACCTTTTGACCAAAAGCTGGTTTTTCTTCTTTTGGAAGATCCTTCATTTCTTTCATCAAGCCAGTAATTGCACCTTTCTTAGAAAGATATGTGTTTTTAACTTCTTGTAGTGCAGCTAAGTCTGAAGCTTGTTCGATTGCAACTAGTGCAGCACTTTGTACTTCTGTAATTTTGTCGCTCATAATAATCCCCCTTTACATAAATAAAACGTTCCCGAAAAAACAGGAACGTCATAAACGCGGTACCATCCTGATTCGTATCTTTAAGATACGCACCTTGATTTACTCGTAACGTGAGTATACGGAAGTGATTGGCTTCACATGGAAAAGCGAACTCACTGAACACATCACAGAATCATTGCACCAATTAGATTCCTCTCTTAGAAATGCTACATTCAGCCATATTCTTTTCTCGTAACGTTTTAACAGAAATCATTATACCTGTTCAATATTTTGAATTCAAATACTTTCTTTCATCATTGTACTGATATTCTCTCTTTTGAGTGTTTTCAATACAGTACAAATTCCTACAAACATAACTAAGATTTCTAATATAACAATTCCTATCAATGAAATCATTTGAATGTATGGTATTAAAATATGAATTCCAATTAATACGAAACAATCAATCATACTTAATAGAATGATTGGTAACATCTTTTGTAAGATATATTGTTTTTTAATTTCATGAAGTGGTAATTCTTGTGCCAACAGGATAACAAATGATTTCAAATAATACTTTGTTTCTTTCATTGAAATCAAATAGTTATAAATCGTAAACAAAATCAATATGATAATAATGATTCCAGTAAACAAATATTGATAGATCATAGATGATTGTTCTTTTGTTTCCCTTTCATCATACAAAGGACTTGTAACAATCATATGATTATCTTCTAGTGTTTGTATCATTTCTTCTATATGATCATATCCAACATTACACTCATAGAATGAATTTGTTTCATTGTAGTATTGTGATAAAGGTCTACCATCAGATAATGTAATGCCATCAATATAAAACATCATGGAGTCTAAGGAATAATAAATATCATAAGATTTTGTATCTGCCTCTTGAATCACACCAACTACATTTACATCAACAGAATATGTGTATGGTGATACAGTCAATGTCAAAGTTAATTCTTGATTCTTCCATTGAGAGCCAAACAATTCATTTGCGAGATTTTGATTAATCACAACACCAAAATCATGACAAGATTCTCCTTCTAGTTGAAACGTATCATCACTAATATAGGGATAGATGTTTGTTTGATATTCTGTATCTTGATAGATCAAATTAGAAAAAGATAAGATTGGTTGTGCATTTGTGA
This sequence comes from bacterium, assembly GCA_963621095.1. Taxonomy (GTDB): domain Bacteria; phylum Bacillota_I; class Bacilli_A; order Erysipelotrichales; family Erysipelotrichaceae; genus Bulleidia. The sequence goes on along the minus strand of CAVFDO010000055.1, from coordinate 2,943 downwards.
TTGTATTCAATGTATCTTTATCATCTGTATTCACATAGACCATATCTGCATTTAATACATGATGTGTATTAGGAATATAAAACAATTGTTGTTTCAAAATAGAACTCGCTTGTATCACAACTAGAAATATCATTGTCATGCATAAGAATAATCGATTCTTTTTAGAAATGATTTTATGTATTAATTGATGAATCCCTTTCTTTTTAGGATATCTTTTTTGTTCCTCAGAAAGAACAGATGGTATTTCACCCTTTCTTTTATAACAACGTAAATCTTGTCCTTCAAACTTCAAAACATAGTCGGCATACGCAATCACAGCTTCTTGTTGATGTGTAGCCATGATTACGATATGATCCTTGGCATATTCTTTTAAGATATTTAATACGATTTGTTTGTTTTCTACATCTAAAGATTCTGTTGGTTCATCACAACAAATGATTTTAGGACAAGCTATCAAAGCACGCGCAATTCCTACTCTCTGCTTCTGACCACCACTCAACTCATTTGGATACTGTTTTAACCAAAAGTTAACACCAAGCTTTTTGAGAAGTTCTTCATCTTCAGGTCTTTTCTTCCTTGTTAAGAAGATATTATCGTATACATTTAACTCTTCAATAAGTTCATAATTCTGAAAAATCGTCATTACTTCAGAGTCCACTTTAATACTTCCTGCATCAAACGTATCATAACCAGCAATGATATTTAATAAGGTTGATTTTCCACAACCAGACTTTCCCCATAAAACATAAATACCTGGTTTATGAATATCTAAAGTAAGATTATCAAAGATAATTTGTTTTCCAAAACTCTTTTTTGCCTCATTAATTTGAATCATAACGTCTACCACTGATGATCATTTCCAACACAATCATTAGAACACTTACTAGCACTGTGATTCCTATGATCATGAAGATATTATAAGTCATGAATGGTTGATAATAATGCGCACTTGCGAATGTATTAATCAATGTGGAAATAGGTCCTGCAATCAATAATACAAGAATCAATGAAAGTATCATAAATACTAAATAACGTAATATGCTTTCTTTGATTGAAGAATATCCATAAATACGCATAATATTCTTTTCTTTCTGAACTCTCTTTTTCTTAAATAAAATACTAACAACAACCATCGCAACAACGATGCCTAATACAATCAATCCATATACAGCTAATCCAGCTGGCGATTGATAGAATTCTTTATCTTTACCTAATCCTTTTCCTTTAAACAATGTAATATCTACATTTGTTTTATTAAAGAATTGACTAATTTTTTCCGCAACAGAATCATAATCACATCCAGGTTTTAAGATAAATCTTACATATTCCATTTTTATCGCATCTTTATTTGTAACGTAATGATTATAAACAGGATTATTTCCATATCCATTGTTGAAGAAAACCATTGTGGTATAGTCATTTTCTACACTACTAACTCCACTAATTGTCACTTCAATCACATCAATTGGTGCTTGGCCATCAATAACTCCACAATACACATTTTGATACCCTTGTAAAGCTAATTTCACAGTTTTCCCAACCATATCTTCATAAGAAGTATATTGATCTAATTCCATTAATAAATCCGCAGCATTCTTACTTAATAGAACACTATCCCCTTCAGGATAACTACCGCAAAGTAATGGCAATTCACTATATCCATTTACTAAATCAAAACACTGCACAAGATACTTTGGATATGACTTATAATCACCACTCAAATACTCATTCCAATTAGAATATGCTTGAAAATTACTTGGTAATAAATATGGTGTCTCTATCGGATAATTCACTAAATCCATATCATTATATGAAAAATGATAATATGCTTGTTTATCACATTCCCCTTTTGCGTAATCTAGTTCTTCATCTTGTTGATATTGGTTACTATTATAACTTTCTACACCAATGATTTCTGGAGTATCATTGATTAATTGTTGAATGGAGGAATAATCAAACAAATCATCAATGGTAAGTCCAGTGTATTTTGTAGTATAACCAGAATACGTTTCACCATCATTCGCTTCTTTTTCTTTTGGTACAGAAACAACCATATTTTCTGCATTTTTAAAAGTTGTTTGGTAATCACTTTGACTAGAAACATTTGTATACAGATTTAAAGTAATAAAAATTGATAATACACATAAAACAATTAATATTACTTGTGACAAAGAATCCATGATTCTAGAACGAATTTCTCGAATCACCAAAATGAAAGTATCATCCAATTTTCTATTTGGAATTTCTTCTCCAACTTGTGTCAAAAAATTTGCATTTCTCTTTTCATCATTCACTACAATTCCTTGATCCATTGTAATGATTCGATCTGCATATTGTTGTGCTAATAAAGTATCATGTGTAACTAAAATAATTTGAACATCACTGGATATCTTCTTCAATTCTTCCATCAATAGCACTGCGTTATCATGATCTAAAGCAGCTGTTGGTTCATCACACAACAATAATCCAGGTTTATGTAATAAAGCACGAATAAACTGTACACGTTTCTTTTGTCCATTTGAAAGTTTCTTTACTTTCTTTTTCTTTTGTTCCTTCAAATCAAATTCTTTTAAATAATGACGAATCAATTTAAAATCATCACTCACTAAACAAAGATTATCCCAAACACTCATTTCTTCAAACAAATTAAAATCTTGTGTTAAATAATCAAAGTTTGGAACATCTTCAATACTACCTTCAAAGGATTCTCTACCCGCAATACAATTTAATAAAGTCGTCTTTCCACAACCACTCGATCCTAAAATAACAGTGATTCCATTTTCTTCAATCTCTAATGTGATACCTTTTAAAGCATTTACGGAATTATTTTTATTATGATATGTTTTTATTATATTATTTAGTTTCATAAGCACTTCACCCCCCTACCACAAGAGCACTGTCGAAAACTCTAAAAAGTTGGTAACAGCGCTCTTTTCTTTATGC
>CAVFDO010000054.1:0-15792 GCA_963621095.1 bacterium | reverse complement strand
TAGTAATGAGTTACCATAACGGGTAGGCGGTTAGCTCCGAATTGTTTTGCTGAATAGAAAGGGGAAACAAAAGAGGAGTAAACAATTTTCTTACTCCTCTTTTGAGGAGTTTTATATGACAGTTACAGATTTTATGAGCGTTATATCTTTGATATTATCTGTTGTAAGTTGCTGTATAGCGATTGAAACATATATTGAATCAAAAAGAAAATGACCGCTGATGACGACCAATCTTTAGCGATCATTTAAGCTGATTTTGGAGTTGACCGCTTATCGGTAACTCTTTTCATTAGTATTTTATCATATATTTCAGCTTATTTAATAAAATAATTTTATGAAAGTTAGTGCAAACTAATTGCATTTTTTGTAAAAACGTATCATGATATAGAAGGAGTGGAGGTAAGTATGAATTTTACAACATTCATTGTTTTATTGATTATTGGAATATTACTTGTTTTAGATGTGAAATATATTAAAGTGCATGGTCTAGAAGATTGTACTGGTAGTTGCGGGGATTGCCATGGTGGTTGTGGATCTAGTTGTAAGTTTACACAAGATATGGAAAAAGCTAGAAAATCTATCGCACGCAAAAAGAAAATCAAAGAATTTCTACATTTGTCTTAAAAGATTTAAATTTGTATAGATTGAAACAGAAATACAAGTTTGAAACAGTATATTTGTTGTTTTTGAAACAGATATACTGTTTTTGTTGTTTGCGCTTACATCTTTTCTGTAGTTTACTTTTTGGGCAACGAAGGAGGGAAGATGATGTTGAATAGTTGTGTAATCGTAGGAAGGGTCTTAAAAGAAGCAGAATTAAAAGATGGGGAATATCAGCTTTTATTAGAATGCAATAGACCATATCGAATGGAAGAAGGGAATATCCAAAAAGATATTTTTAGTATTACATTATGGAAAGGATTAGCGAAACAATGCCAAGATCTATGTACGAAAGGTGATATTCTTGCTGTGCGTGGAAGACTCGAGGGAAAAAGTTTTAAAACAAATGATGAGGAGCAATATTTATCACATATCGTAGCTGAAAAGATATCTTTTGTGATGGTTCAAGGGAAATCGAACGGAATCACATTCTAATGTATCTAGACACTCATTCAGAAGTTCGATAAAATTATCTGTGCGAAGAAAAGAGGTTGAATATGGCTTTTGATTCATTGAGTGATAGATTAAATAAAGCGATGCGTAATGTTGTTGGCAAAGGTAAGCTAACAGATGCGAATATGGAAGAAATGTTGAAAGAAGTGAGACTTGCACTTCTTGAGGCAGATGTAAACTATAAGATCGTTAAAGGATTTTTAGAAGATATTCGAGAAAAAGCAAGAGGTGAAGAAGTTCTAAATGCGGTAGAACCTGGACAACAACTTGTTAAGATTGTTCATGATCAAATCATTGACTTATTAGGAAGTGAAGATGCTTCCATTCAATATAATGAAGAAGGATTAACCATTATTATGCTTGTTGGTTTACAAGGTACAGGTAAAACAACAAGTGTTGCGAAAATTGCGAAAATAGCTAAAGAAAAGAATAATCGTAATCCAATGTTGATTGCTGCGGATGTGATTCGTCCGGCTGCAATTGAACAATTACAAACATTAGGAAAAGAAATTGACGTTGAGGTATTCACAAAAGGCGTTGAAACACCAGCGTTAAAAACAGTACAAGAAGGTATTGCTTATGCCAAAGCAAATGGATATGACACTGTATTTATTGATACTGCTGGTCGTTTGCATATCGATGAAGCTTTGATGAAAGAGTTACAAGATATCAATGCGTATGTGCGTCCAAATGAAATTCTTTTGACTGTAGATGCAATGACAGGTCAAGATATCGTTAATGTTGCCAAATCCTTTGCGGATGCGTTGCCTTTAACTGGTTTAGTCGTAACAAAGTTTGATGGCGATTCTAGAGGCGGTGGTGTTCTTTCTGTTAAGAAGATTACTGGTGTTCCTGTTAAGTTTGTTGGTGAAGGTGAAAAAATCGATGATATGGGTGTATTCCATCCAGATCGTATGGCTGATCGTATCCTTGGGATGGGTGATGTCGTTTCTTTGGTTGAAAAAGCACAAGAAAAATTAGATCTAGAAGAATCTGAGAAGATGGCTGAAAGAATGATGAATGGCCAATTTACAATGGATGATATGTTAAAACAATTTGAACAGATTCAAAAGTTGGGCCCATTAAGTGGCATCATAAAAATGATTCCTGGAATGAATCAATATGCTGGGATGTTAGATGAAACAAAAGCCAATGGTGCTATGGCACATACAAAAGCAATCATTCAATCTATGACACCATATGAAAGAGCCCATCCAGAAAAACTTAGAGGGACAATGAAGAAAAGAATTGCACGTGGTTCTGGTACAAAAGTCGATGATGTTAATAAATTAATCAATCAATTTAATAAAATGAAAAAAGCAATGGATCAAATTGGCATGATGCAACGCAATGGAAACTTAAATGAAGAATCATTAGAAAGAATGATGAATCAAGCACAATCTCAAATGTCTCGTATGCCAAACAAATTTGGGAGAAAATTTTAAAACTGTCAAGTAAAAATACTTGACACCAATAAAACAGCGTTGTATATTAATATTCGTTGATTAGGAGGAAAGTAAAAATGGCAGTTAAATTACGTTTAAAGAGAATGGGTGCTAAGAAAGCTCCAAGATATCGTATTGTTGCAGCTGATTCCCGTTTTCCTAGAGACGGTCGTGATATTGAAACAATCGGTTGGATCAATCCTACTACAGAACCAGAAACTGTATTCGTAGATGCAGAAAAGGCTATGAAGTGGTTAAAGAACGGTGCTCAACCATCTGATACAGTTCGTAACATTCTTTCTCGTCAAGGAATTATGAAACAATTCCATGATGAAAAGGTTGCTGGAAAGAAGAAGTAATTATGGCGAAGCTTGATCAGGTACTTCTTGATCTTGTGAAACCTATGGTTGAAGACAAGGAAAGTTTAGAAGTACGCGAAATGCCTTCCAATAACGAAAAAGAAATCGTTCTTCATGTATATGCAAAGAATGAAGATATTGCTCGTTTAATTGGTAGAAAAGGAAGCATGGCTTCTGCATTAAGACAAGTCATGTCTGTTGCTTCACACACAGATAACAAAAAAGTCAGCATTAAGTTTGAACAAATTTAAGAAAGATGGGAAACCATCTTTTCTTTTCAATAGGAGGTAAATAATGAATTATATTTGTATTGGTAAGATTGTAAATACACATGGAATCAAAGGGGAATTAAAGATTCAATCCTATTCTGATTTTGATTCTGAAAGATACAAAAAAGGAAATACCGTTTATATTAATTATGAGAATCAATATTTACCTTTTATTGTAAAGACATTTAGAGTGCATAAAGGGCATTCTCTAGTTAGTTTTGATGAATACAGTAATATCAATGATGTTGAAAAATATAAAGAACATATGATTTATATTTCTGAACAAGAAAGAAAACCATTAAAGAATGGTCGATATTATAGAAATCAAATCGTAGGATTAAATGCGAAAGATATAAATGGAAATACATTAGGAAAAGTTATTGGTGTAGAAGAAACAGCAGGTGCACAAAATAACATTCGTATTCAAACAGAAACGAAAGAAGAATTTTTAGTTCCTTATATTCCAGAATTTATTCAATCTGTTGATTTAGATAATCAAACAATCGTGATTGCGATGCAGGATGGACTTTTATGAAAATCACAGTCTTAACTTTATTTCCTGAAATGTATAATGACTTTCTATCTACTTCAATTATTGGTAGAGCTGTCAAAAATAATTTAGTCGAAGTTGAATTTGTACAAATTCGTGATTTTTCGAAAGATAAATTCAAACACGTTGATGATTCTTCGTTTGGTGGAGGAATGGGACAAGTGATGCAATGTCAGCCACTGTTAGATGCTTTACATTCTGTAGAAACTGAGAATAGTTATTCCATAATGATGTCTCCATTAGGAAAAACATTGAATCAACAAAAGTCTAGAGAATTCGCAAAGAAAGAACATTTGATCATTGTGTGTGGTCATTATGAAGGAATTGATGCTAGAGTGAATGAACATATTGATGAACTTGTTTCAATTGGAGATTATGTATTAACTGGTGGTGAAATTGCTTCTATGGTTATCATGGATTCTGTGATTCGTTTATTAGAAGGATCTATTTCTGAAGGATCAACAGAGGAAGAATCATTTGAAAATGGACTATTAGAATATCCACAATACACAAAACCAAGAGAATATGAAGGACAATGCGTTCCTGATGTTTTATTATCAGGTAATCACGCAAAAATCAAAGAGTGGAGAATTGCACAATCATTGATGCTTACTAAACACTATCGTCCTGATTTATATGAAAAACATATTTTTTCAAAAGAAGAAGAAAAAATCTTGAAAAAAATAGAAGATGGAAAAATTGATATAGTTCCTTTAAAATAATGTAGAGGTATTTACTTATGCAATATATAGATCGTAAAAAGACACCATTAAAATTTAACTGGGTATTAAAAATTGGTTTGCCAATTTCATTTGTAATCAATGTTTATAATCTTTATGATACGATTAGTTCCTTGTTTTTTTGGAATCAAAGTTCAAGCTTGAATACTGGAATGAATGCGGCAGGTTATAGCATGCAGAATATGGGTATCTTTTTTTGGCCTGTCATTATCAATGTGATTTTTATGGTTGTTTATAGTATTCTTCTTTTTTATGCGAGTGTTGGACTATGGAAGTGGAAGAACTATGGACCTAAAGCTGCATTCATATACATGTTACTTAGTTTGATACAAAATATTTTCTATATCGTTTTGATTCGTATGAATCCAATCTATATCAATGCAGTTATTGAGTATACTGAAACAAGTTCTGTTTTATCTACGAGGACTGTTACGTTGCTATATACAATGACATTTGTGATTGTCTCATTATATTATGCAATTCTTTCTGTTTGTACATTCTTATATTATAAGAAAAGAAAACTATTATTTGATGAGTATTATATTCAACCACAAACAGAAAATCTATATGTAGAACCGGCCGTTCAAGAATCAGAATCAGAAGTTAGTGATGAACCAGTTGTAGATGAACAACAATCTGAGGTATCTGCATTTCAACCATATTACTGTACAGAATGTGGTACTAAGATAACAGATGATAATACACAATATTGTCCAAATTGTGGAAAAAAGTTAAAATAACAGGAACAAAGGTTCCTGTTTTTACGAAAAGGGATATATGATAGGTTTAGGAACAATTGTAAATTGTATTGCGATTATTGTTGGTGGAATCATTGGATGCACATTTGGATCAGTTCTAAAAGAAAATGTACGAGATGGATTGATGAAAGCGATGGGACTAGCAGTGATGTTTGTTGGAATCTCAGGTACTTTAAAAGAGATGTTAGTGATACAAGATGGTGTTATTGATACACAAGGTAGTTTAATGATGATTATTTCTTTAGCCATTGGATGTGTCATAGGTGAATGGATCGATATTGATGGTAAGTTTGTCTTATTTGGTGAATGGTTAAAGAAAATTAGTGGAAATAAAAATGATTCAAATTTTACGATAGGGTTTGTGACTTCGAGTTTAACTGTTTGTATAGGTGCTATGGCAATTGTTGGTGCGATACAAGATGGGATTTATGGAAATCATGATACGTTATTCTTGAAAGCTATCTTAGACTTTGTAATTGTGATGATTTTAGCTACAACACTAGGAAAAGGATGTGTTTTTTCATCTGTATCAGTTTTTTTTCTACAGATGAGTGTTACGTTACTCGCAAGTTTATTAACAGGTGTGTTTTCAAATGTGGCGTTAAGTAATTTATCTTTGGTAGGAAATATTTTGATATTTTGTGTTGGTTGTAATTTGATTCATAGCAATACTTTTAAAGTGGCGAATTTATTGCCGGCAATATTTGTTGCGTTACTATATGGCCTATTTTGAAAGGAAAATTTTATGATTGTAAATTGTTTTTTGGCAGGTTGTGCAGGTGTATTAGGGTGTTTAGTAGGAGGAACGCCAGCGTTTATTATGTTGGGACTAGCAGGTATCATTTCTTTTACGATGGCAAGTTGTGGTTTAGATAATACTTGGTTTCAAAATAATGTTGTGAATTTGATGCTGTTGCCTGCAATCATTTTTGATGGTGATGTTGTTGGCGTAGCGTATACTGCCAAAAAACATAAAAATATTAATGGTTATGATACATGGAGATCTTTAGCGTATACAAATGATTCAATGGTGTTATTTGTTGGATTTATAACAGGTGTACTTTGTTATTTATTCTTTTCACTTGTTTCTTATTTGAATGTACCATGTGATTGTGGTGCATTGACAGTATTAAGTGCAGGTATCCTAACAAGATTATTTTTATCAACAGGAGACAAAGTGAAAAAAGATGGTTTAACAATCTTAGAAAAATTGCCAAAAAATGTTTGGCTATTTCAAATCTTTTATTCTGCTGCTATTTCATGTGTATTTGCTTATTTTACAGAAATCACTGGAAACTATACAATTGGGTTCTATGTTTCTGCTTTATCATTGATATTGATTTTAGTTGATGCGAATTTTCCGGTTTCTCATCATATTACTTTAGTTGTAGGATACACAATGATGATGACACATAATTATGTTTTAGCTGTTATATTTGGTATCTTAGCACAACTTATGTGTTATGCGTTCACTATCATATGGAATGATAAATGTTCTACACATATTGATCCTCCAACAGTACCAATTTTATTCTTTTCTTTTATTCTATTTACCTTTTTTTGATTTATAATAATGATATCGATTTAGAATTGAGGGATATAATTATGAGATTTGTTGATTTAATTGATAAAAAAGCGCATGGAGAAGCTTTGGCAACGGATGAAATCCAAACAATGGTAGATGGTTTTGTGAAGGGGGATATTCCTGATTATCAAATGTCTAGTATGATGATGGCTATCCTACAAAGAGGGATGAACTCTAAAGAAACTGCTGATTTAACAATGAGTATGATGCACTCTGGTGATGTCGTTGATTTGAGTGATCTTCCAGGTATTAAATTAGATAAACATTCTACAGGCGGTGTTGGTGATACGACTACATTAATTGTTGCGCCATTAGTTGCGGCATGTGGTGGAACAGTTGCGAAAATGAGTGGTAGAGGTCTAGGACATACAGGTGGTACTTTAGATAAATTAGAATCTATTCCAGGTACATCCATTGAACAATCTTTAGAAGATTTTAAAAAAATTGTACGTGAAAATGGATTAGCAGTTATTGGACAAACAGGAAACTTAGTTCCTGCTGATAAAAAGATGTATGCCTTAAGAGATGTAACAGCTACCGTTGGATCAGTTCCTTTGATTGCTTCATCGATTATGTCTAAAAAACTTGCCAGTGGTTCTGATGCGATAGTTTTAGATGTAAAAACAGGCACAGGTGCATTTATGCATACAAAAGAAGATGCATTTGAACTAGCGAAGACAATGGTTTCTATTGGAACACATGTTGGAAGAAAAGTTAGAGCTTTGGTGACAGATATGAATCAACCTTTAGGTATGAAGATTGGTAATGCATTAGAAGTACAAGAAGCTGTTGAAGTATTAAGTGGCCAAGTAGATGAATCTGATCCATTATTTGAAGTTTGTATGTTATTAGGTGAAAACATGCTTGTATTAGGAAATCTTGCGGAAGATGAATCAACTGCTAGAAAAATGTTGATTGAAAAAATCAAAGATGGTAGTGGCTTAAAGAAACTTCAAAACATGATTACGTTACAAGGTGGAGATGCATCTTATTTAACAGTCGAAAATATGAAAAAACTTGTTGCGGTAAAACAACATATTGATGTAACGAGTGAATTTGATGGCTATATCACAAAGATGGACGCTCAAAAAATTGGTAACGCTGCACAAATGTTAGGTGCAGGTCGTGCGAAAAAAGAAGATGTGATTGATCCTGCAGTGGGTATGGTCATGAAAGTGAGATGTGGTGCATCAGTACATAAAGGTGATGTATTATGTACACTTTATGTCAATGATGATAAAAATGTCTCTGAAGTGAAACAAATGATGCATGAAGCTATCACAATAGAAAAAGAGCCAAAAGAAATCAATCCAATGATTTATGGCATCGTAACAGAGAAAACGATTTAATGAACAAAGGCGTACAAGTTGTACGCCTTTAGTCTGTTGTGTAATAAGAACAAATCTTACGAGCTTCTGCTTCATCTAAATACTGCAATAGTCCATCTTGATCTCTTTTGACAATGATTGCGACACCAACAGCACTTTTATCACGATTATTTAGAATAGATAAGGAATCATCATATCTTTCGCTACGAATTTCAGCCGTATTATAAACAATTCGATATTCATTTCCTAGCTCTGGTAAGGATAATTCAATTAATTCTCTTTTTCCATTATAAGAATCATTTAAGCTTTCACGAATAACTTTATTTGTTTGATAAAATAATTCATCCATAAAATACGCAGATGTATGTTTGATATCAATTTCTTTCTTTGTGTCATCTTTATAATATGTTTTCATGATCAATGGTCCTTTAACAATCATTGGCTCATGATTACCATAAAAAGCTACGGTGAATGCGTAGTGATGTGTATAAGTGAAAGGGTAATATAATTTATTCGTTTCCATATTTAGAATATACTCTGAAATACGTTATTTCGCAAGTTAGATGCGCTATAATGATTTCGAGGTATCAAAATGGAGATAGAAATCTTACAACTCGCACAAGGGGCAAAACAGGCAAAAGGAATTACAATTATTATCGATGTATTTCGTGCATTTTCTTTAGAAGCTTATTTATTTCATAATGGATGTAAAGAAATATTTGCAGTTTATGACAAACAAACAGCATATCAATTAAAGAATGAACATCCACATTATATATTGATTGGTGAAAGGCATGGAAAGATACTACCTGGATTTGATTATGGAAATGCTCCAAGTGTGATTGAACATATAAATTTTTCAAATAAAACAGTGATTCATTCTACATCAAATGGTACATTAGGCATCCATAACGCCATCCATGCGGAAGATATCTATGTTGCATCATTTGTAAATGCGAAAGCAACTGTACAAGCAATCCTACAAAAAAATCCAAAACTGGTAAGTATCGTTTGTATGGGATGGGAAGGAAAAGAAACAGAAGAAGATACACTTTGTGCGTTGTATTTGAAATCTCTATTTGAAGATGAACCAATCTCAAATATCGAGCAATTAGTAAAAGAATTGAAGTGCACAGAAGGAAAGAAATTCTTTGATCCGAATCAACAAGATATCTTTCCTGAAAAAGATTTTTACTTGTGTACTAAAATCAATTGTTTTGATTTTGCGATACATACAACAATAGAGAATGGATTGGCAATCAATCGAAAGGAAAACATTCTATGAATCAAAGAGAAAAAGAATTAAAAGAATTAGAACAAATAGAAAAAGAAAGAAGAAAAGCTTCACAAGAAGATTTTGTGGTTTCAATCTTCAAAAAGATTTTAAATGGTATTCGTTGGTTTTTCTCAATCATGTTTTTCGTTGTAAGTTTTTCTTTCTTTGGAGAAGAAGATGCAATCTTGAAGATGTGTATTGGTTTAGTAATTATGGTATTTTTGAATCCAGTTTCATTTAACTATTTGAAAAGTTTAATTAAGAAAGAAGGGTAATGGTTATGCATAAAAAATATTTCTTTTTTGATATTGATGGAACATTAACAAATGAGAAAACACATCAAATTGTTCCAAGTGCACAAACAACATTAGAAAAGTTAAAAGAAAATGGACATTTTGTATCTATCGCTACAGGTAGAGCACATTATAAGGCAATCTCTTTTACGAATAAAATCAATATTCATAACATTGTATGTAATGGTGGAGGATGTATAGTTATCAATGATGAAGTTAAAGATATACAACCTATTCCTTTCCAACAAACAATTCATATTTTAGAAGAAGCTGATAAACAAAAGATTGGATGGTTACTTGCGTTAAAAGATGATGATTCTGTTGTGATGAGAGATTATCGTTTTTTAGAACAAGCAGGTTTTCGTAAAGAATTAACTTCTTATCAATATGATCCGAGTCTTGATTATCATCATCTTTCTGAAATTATGAAAATGTATTTGGCATATACACCAGAAATGGAAAAAGATCTGCCTTGGATTAATGAAGTTGGACGTTTAAGAATGTTTCCAGAATATGTTATCTATCAATATGATGCGAAAAAGGATGGAATCATTCGCATGATGGAATATTTAAACGCTCCATTAGAAGATGTTGTTGTGTTTGGGGATGACTTAAATGATCTTGTTATGTTTGATCCAATGTGGACATCCATTGCGATGGGAAACGCAAAAGAAGAATTAAAGAAAAAAGCTACTTATATTACCGAAAAGAATGTTGATGATGGAATAGAAAAAGCATGTAAAAAATTTGGCTGGATTTGATTGCATATAGATTTATTCTATGATATTATCTTATGGCGTTTGTAACGCATCACTGTTCCGCTGGCTAATGAGTTAAGAGCTGTTGATCATTCGTTAATAAAGGAGAAAATAAAATGGATTTAAGTTTAGTTGACAAGATTACTAAGAATCAATTACGTAATGACATTCCTGAATTCAAGTCTGGTGACTCAGTAAAGGTTCATGTACGTATCAAGGAAGGTTCTAAAACACGTATTCAGGTTTTTGAAGGTGTTGTTGTAGATCGTTCTAATGGTGGCATTGGTGCTACATTCACAGTACGTAAGATTTCTTCTGGTATTGGAGTTCAAAGAACATTCCCAGTTTATTCCCCAATCATTGAAAAAATCGAAGTTGTTCGTTACGGTAAAGTTAGAAGAGCTAACCTATCTTACCTCAAGGGTAGATCTGCTAAGAACGCACGTATCAAGGAAGATCGTCGATAAGAATCTTGAAAAGAGAAAGCTATGGCTTTCTTTTTTTTCTGTTGTATAATAGTGAAGATTATGGAAAATAAAGACGAAAATAAAGTATTAAGTGAAACACAAGTATTTGAAAGATTAACAAATCCCGAAATGGAAACAAAACAACCTAAAAAAGAAGTCCCTGAAAGAAAACCAGAGAAACCAGAAAAAGAACATTCCGCAACAGATGAAGTATTTTCATTTATTAAAGATCTTGTTATATGTATGGTGGCTGTATTCTTGTTAACAAATTATGTTGTTAGACCTGTACAAGTCAAAGGAAATTCGATGTATCCAACATTAAATGATGGTGCTTTAGGTGTATCCAATACATTAGGATTTCATACATCCGAAATTAAAAGATTTGATATAGTTATTATTTATGTTCCTGAAAAGAATGAATATTTAGTGAAGAGAGTCATTGGTTTACCAAACGAAACCGTTTCTTATTCCAACGGACAATTATACATTAATGGTGAAGCGGTAGAAGAAGCATTCTTGTCACAAGAATATGTGGAATCTTATGGTTCAGGATGGATGCCGGATATTACAGAAGTAACTCTTGGTGATGATGAATATTATTGTTTAGGAGATAATCGTCCTCATTCTTCGGATTCCAGATACTATGGACCATTCAAAAAAGAAAATATTAAATCTAAAGGAATATTTATTGCTTGGCCTTTGAGTGAATTTGGTACGCAAACATGGTAAAATAAGCTACTGTATAAAAATACAGTAGTTTTTTTGAGGAGGTTTTATGGTGAAAATACAATGGTATCCTGGACACATGGAAAAAGCCAAAAGAGGAATGTTAGAAAAATTAAAAGCTGTTGATATGGTGATTGAATTACGTGATGCACGTATGCCAGAGTCCTCTAGAAATCCTATGCTTCTTCAAATGGCTAATCAAAAACCACGTTTAATTGTTTTATCAAAAATGGATCAAGCCGATCCTGTTCAAACAGAAAAGTGGTTAAAAAAGTTGAAATGTGAAAATGTATCCTGTATTGCGGTGGATTTGATGAGAGATCCAAATTGTGGGAAGAAAATTATCAAAGAAGCATTAAATGTGATGCAAGAAAAAAGAGATAAGCAACGCGCAAGAGGAATCAATCCTAGAGCGGTACGAGCAATGGCTGCAGGTATTCCAAATGTAGGTAAATCAACGATGATTAATCGTATTGCAGGTAAGAATTCTTTGAAGGCTGCAGATAAACCAGGTGTAACACGTTCTCTAACTTGGATCCATGCGGATAAAGAATTAGATTTATTAGATACACCAGGTGTATTATGGCCTAAGTTTGAAGATGAAAAAACAGGATCAGTTTTAGCTGCATTAGGCTCAATCAATGATGATATCTTAGATAAAAAAATGATTGCGATGGACGCAATTCATTGGATTCAAGATTTATATCCTGGATTATTGGAAGAGTATTATGATAGTGGTGAAGTTAATCCAAATGGTATGTTAAAAGCGATTGCGACAAAACGTCACTTTAAATTATCTGAAGACACATTAGATACAAAACGTGCTGCAGAAGCATTTTTAACAGATTTAAGACATGGAAAATATGGAAGATTAACATTGGAGCACGCAGATGAAGAAGATAGTGAAAATATGTGAAAATCAATATGAACATTCCTATTGGGGAAAGAATCAATTTGTTGTAGGAATTGATGAAGCAGGCAGAGGTCCACTTGCTGGACCTTTATCTGTTGCGGGTGTTGTTTTTCCAATTGGATATGAAAATCCTGAAATTTATGATTCTAAAGCTTTAAGTGAAAAGAAAAGAGATGCATTATTTGAAGTGATTAAAGAAGATGCTTTGTGGTTTGAAATCATAGAAGTAAGTGTAGAAGATATTGATCGATATAATATTTTAGAAGCAGATCGTAAGGCAATGATGGAAATTGCCATGCATGCGCCAAGTGATATTGTTTTAAGTGATGCGATGAAAATGCCTATTGATAAAACAGTCATTGACTTAATTAAAGGCGATCAAAAGTCTATATCGATTGCGGCAGCTTCTATATTAGCGAAAGTTACAAGAGATCGTATTATGAAAGAATATGATTTAATGTATCCACAATATGGCTTTGCGAAAAATAAAGGATATGGTACAAAACAACATATGCAAGCGATAGATGATTTTGGCATTACACCAATACATCGTAGAAGTTTTGGCCCTGTTAGAGTTAGACAACAATCACTATTTTAATCTCCAATTTTGGAGATTTTTTTGGATATTGAAATTATTTTGTGAATAGTATCTTAGGGGTATTATGAACCAAAGAGATAAAATTATTCAATTATCCATTCAAAATCAAGGAGAATGGATCAAAATCACCAAAGCAATTCAACAAAATCAACCAATCCAATATCTACACAAACCACATACACCATGTATCACAATTCTTGATACAGAATATCCAAATGTGTTAAAACAATTAAGATATCCACCTTGGGTATTATTTTACGAAGGTGATATTACATTATTAAAAAAGAAATGTATGACTATTGTTGGAAGCAGGGAATTGTCACAATATGGAATTCATTGTACAAATTCTATCGCATCAATATTATCTCAAAGATATGTGATTGTTTCAGGACTCGCAAAAGGAGCAGATGCATGTGCACATGCTTCTGCGATAAACTCTTTCGGAAAAACAATTGGTGTGATAGGTTCTGGATTAAATATTGAATATCCTAAATGTAATGCATCTTTGTATCAAGAAATGAAAAGGAATCATTTGATTCTAAGCGAGTATCCATTTGATGTTCCTATTCAAAAACATCATTTTGTTTGGAGAAATCGTATCTTAGCTGCCTTAGGTGAGAAATGCATTGTTACAAGTGCGAAAAAAAGAAGTGGAACAATGTTAACAGTCAATGAGGCAATTACATTAGGAAAAGAAGTTTGGTGTGTTCCTTATGAGATGAATCACATTGAAGGAGAAGGCTGTAATCTATTAATTGAACAAGGTGCACAAATCTTATATGAAAACAAACAGTTGTATGAGCTATGAAAATAGATATTGAAAACAAAACAATTTTAGGATATTGTTTTTAATGCTTGTTATTATGCGAAATGGAGGTATAGAAATGAAAAATCTAGTAATAGTGGAATCCCCATCAAAATCTAAAACGATTGGAAAATATCTTGGAAAAGACTATACAGTTGTTTCTTCCAAAGGACATATTAGAGATTTAGCGACAAAAGGAAAGGATGGTCTAGGTGTAGATGTAGATCATGACTTTGAAGCAACGTATCAAATTTCAAAAGATAAAAAAGATACTGTAAAAGAATTAAAGAAACTCGCAAGTGAATCTGACTTTGTGTATCTGGCAACCGACCCGGATCGTGAAGGAGAAGCAATCAGTTGGCATTTAGCACAAGAGTTAGGTTTAGATGAGAATCTTGTTGATCGTGTGACATTCCATGAAATCACAAAGAATGCGGTACAAGAAGCTTTCAAACAACCACGTACTTTAGATATGAATCTAGTACATTCTCAAGAAACACGTCGTATCTTAGATAGAATCATTGGTTTTAAATTATCTAAGTTATTACATAATAAAATTAAATCGAAATCTGCAGGTCGTGTACAATCTGTTGCGTTAAAATTGATTGTTGAAAAAGAAAGAGAAATTCAAGCTTTTATTCCAGAAGAATATTGGGAAGTGGAAGCAAATTTCAAAAAGAAAAATCGCAAATTTAATGCGAAACTTTCTAAAGTGGATGGTAAAAAAGCTGATTTAAAAAATGAAGCAGATGCAATGCGTGTCATCAATGGTACAAAAGAAGCTTTTACAGTTACAAATATCAAAAAGTCAAAAACTTCTAATAAAGCACCATTACCATTTATTACATCTACTTTACAACAAGAAGCATCTACAAAATTAGGCTTTTCGGCGAAAAGAACAATGTCTATCGCACAAGGATTGTATGAAGGTGTAGATATTGGAAATGGTCAAGAAGGTTTGATTACTTACATGCGTACGGATTCTACTAGATTAAGTAATGTATTTATTCAAAGCGCAAGAAATCAAATTGAAACAGAATACGGAAAAGAATATTTAGGATATTATCATGTGAAAAATGATGATGGTGCACAAGATGCCCATGAAGCAATTCGCCCTACAAATATTGCTTATACTCCAGATTCTATCAAATCTCATTTAACAAATGACCAATATAAACTTTATAAATTTATATATTGTAGAGCTTTGGCTTCTCAAATGGCCGCAAGTAAATCAGATAAAGTCGCAGTTACTTTATCTCAAAATGAATTTGATTTTGTAGCGAATGGAAGTGTATTAGCTTTTGATGGTTACTTAAAAGTCTATGGTGATTATGCATCTAGTAAAGATACGATTCTTCCAGAACTTGTGGAAGGAGAACAACTCAATGCTGAAAGTGTTACACCAACACAGCACTTTACAGAACCACCAAAGAGATATACAGAAGCTTCTTTGATTAAGAAATTAGAAGAAGATGGTATTGGTAGACCATCTACATACGCAATGATCATTGATACGATTCAACAAAGAGGATACGTTACATTAGCTCCTGTCAAAGAAAAGAGTCGTACTAAATTCTTTACACCTACAGAACAAGGTATTTTAACAACTGATAAGTTAGATGAATATTTCTCAAGTATTATTAATGTTTCTTATACGAGAGACATGGAAAGTGAATTGGATGAAATTGCGGAAGGAAAACGAGAAGAAGTTCCAACATTACGTACATTCTATGATAAGTTCACACCTCTATTAGATACTGCTTATGAAAAAATGGAAAAGCTCGCACCTGAAAAAGTTGGCGAAATTTG
>CAVFDO010000053.1:0-15839 GCA_963621095.1 bacterium | reverse complement strand
CTACCTTTGGTGCTCTTTCATCTAACAACCAAGTTTTAGCGTAGTGTGTATCAGTTACTTTGAACATTGGTGGTTCTTCTTCAAAATCAATTTCCATAGCGTAATCAGATCTTGGTGCAAAAGCATCACCTTTGATTTCATCATATAAACTTGGTGGAGTACCATGAATTGCATATAATGGTTCCCCTTTAATACCAAGCTGAGGTAATGAACTTAATAATCCCCATGTATATGGATGTTTTGGATCATAGAAGATTTCATTAACCTTACCATATTCAATGATTTGACCAGAATACATGATAGCGACTCTGTCCGCAACATTGGCTACAACACCTAAGTCATGTGTGATAAAGATGATTGTATAACCATATTGTTTTTGTAGATTCTTAATCAAACGAATGATTTGTGCTTGGATTGTAACATCCAATGCAGTTGTAGGTTCATCACAAATCAAGATATCTGGATGACACGCTAATGCAATCGCAATAACGATTCTTTGTCTCATGCCACCAGAATACATGAATGGGTATTCATCAAAACGATTTGCAGCGTTATAAATACCTACTTCTTCCATCAATTGAATTGCTTCTTCTTTTGCTTCAGCGAAAGATTTACCTTGATGTTTTTCAATAACTTCTGTGATTTGTTTTCCAATTGGAATAATTGGGTTTAAAGATGTCATTGGGTCCTGGAAGATTGTGGCAATTTTTTTACCACGAATCTGTTCCCAATCTTCATCAGTTTTATTAGCGTAAAGGTCTTTACCTTCATACATCGCTGTACCATTAGAAACTCTACCATTGCTTTCTAGCATACCAGTAAATGTTTTTGTGAATACAGATTTACCAGAACCAGATTCACCAACGATAGCTAATGTTTCATCTTTATAAAGATCAATTGAAATATTACGAATTGCCTTTAAGATTTTTCCTCTGACTGCAAATTCTACTTCAACATTAGAAGCAGACAGAATGATTTCGTTATTTGTTGTCATTTTGCTTGCCTCCTTATCTATGTGTTCTTGGGTCAGCCGCATCCGCTAATGTCTGACCAGCAACGTAAAGTGAAACTGTAATAACTGCAGAAATACAAACAGGAATCCAGAACAAATATGGTGTATTTGTCATATAGATCTTGTTATCTGAAATTGTTTTACCTAATGAAGGAGTACCTTCACCAACACCAATTCCAAGCCAAGCTAAGAATACTTCTAATGAAATATAAGATGGCAAGTCTCTGGAAATAGATGTAACGATAATAGATACAAGATATGGAAGAATGTTGTTCTTAACAATTGTCCATGTACTTGTTCCTAAACATCTGGATGCTAAGTTATATTCACGATCACGAATGATCATAACTTGTGTACGAATGAAGTATGCAGTACCAAGCCAAGAAGTAACGGACATCGCAAAGATCAATTGCCAGAAACCTCTCCCTAAGATATACATCATTACAAATACAATCAATGTAAATGGAACATTTGCGATAATGTTATAGATTTCAATCATCCATTTATCCATGGATTTAGAATATCCCCAAATAGCACCAACAATTACACCTAATGTAATTGTAATCAATGTTGTTAAACCAGCAATACCTAGAGAGTTTCTAGCACCAGCCCAAACGACATTCCACATATTATCAGCGTAGTTATTTGTTCCAAATAGATATTGGAAACATGGTCCGATGAACTTCATAGATTCATTGTTGATATTTGGATGAGACATTCCATTATAACCGCTAATCATTGGATCAATAATGGAAAGTAATACAACAGCACTTGCGACAATAATAATCGCAATTGTACTTTTCTTACTTAAAAACTGTTTAAATACAGATGCCCAATAAGAATACTTAGGAGCAGCAATATGTTCAGATTCTCTTTCGTCATTTTTAACGAATACAAATTTATTACTCATTTCTGACATTAATGACTACCTCCTTCATCTGTTAACTTAATACGTGGATCTACAACTGTCATTAACAAGTCACCAATCAATACTGAGAAGATTGATAAAGAAGTATATAGGATTGTTAATGCGATAATCATAGAGTTGTTATGTTCATTGATAGCATCTGGTAATAATTTACCTGTACCAGGAATTGCGAATACTGTTTCTGTTAATACTGCACCAGTAATTGTAAGAATAATACTAGCTGGTAAGTCATGAACAATAGGAATAACAGCGTTTCTCAAAATGTGCTTCTTAAAGATTTCCTTTTGAGAAAGGCCCTTCGCTCTAGCAAACTTAACATAGTCAGCACTAGATTGATCTAACATATATCTTCTTGTCCATAACATTAATGAACCAGTGTTCATCAAACCAAGAATAACGATTGCTGGAATATAACTTCTAATATCATGAGCACCCAATTGAGGGAAAGATTGTGGGAAGCCCAATAGATAGAAAATTTGTCTTCCAAAGAAGATAAACGCTAATGAAGGTACCGCAATCATAAAGTTGATCCAGATAGTACCAATATGATCAGCAAGTTTACCCTTATGAGATGCCATTAACATACCTGCTGGAATCGCAATGAGATAAGCTAAAATCAATGCTAATACACCAAACTTCATAGAAGTTCCAATCATAGATGGATCTTTCTTTTGTGTATCACAGTTTGCATAGTTATCTGTAAATTTATTCTTATCTAATTTATCTAGATTACTTGTCTTCTTATATGTACAACTATGTTGAATCACAGCACTCTTTGTTTCTGTACCTGTTTCAAACTTTTGTGTTGTAGATTCTTCAGAACCTTGTCCACTAGAAATTACTTTTGTAATTTCTGTATAAGCATAAGAAGGATAAGATTTGCCTAGATTAATAGATATAATGTTTTGATGAATAAATGGGAAACTTGTATCAAAATAAATCAAATATTTATGTTCTGTACCAGAACCCATTAAAGCAGGAACACCATTTGTATCTGTTCCAATATAGATCTTTCTTTCTAAATCAGGATTAGAATCATCATTTACTCTCCAAGGATGATCGATTTCAATTAAATTACCAAAGAAATTAGCAATCTTCTTAGCAATTGGTACATCCTTATATGCATAATATCCACCTGCTTTATATTGTTTTACAGTCCAACCATCAGCCTCATATTGAGCTGCGATTTCCTTAATATAAGTTGAATCATTTTGATTACAAGCATCAAAATTGTCAGCAGCAAATGCCTTACACATATCTGCCTGTTCCTCAAAAGTAATATACCCTAAACGTTCATAAGCTGTATTTTTGTAACGTTCTTTATCGTCTGCTTTACCACCTAACTTCTGATAAGTAGCATCATTTTTGAAAATTAAATGACGCGGAATTAATGTATAAATCATGATCATTGCTAAAACAGTAACAATAAATGCAGAAAAAATTGCACGAACGATACGTCCCCATACATATTTCTTCATAAATGCCTCCTTTCACAAAGATATTTTCTTCATTTCTTAAAACGCATGATAAGGAGGCCTAGCCTTCTAGCCCCCTTATCATTTTTTTCGTTATCAATAAATCTTACTTACGATTATTCGCCAGTAGAATGATCAACTGTGTTGTCTTCTGCCTTTTCTTTCTGCCATGTTGCATAAGCAGCATCGTAATCTTCCTTAGTAATAGCATCCTTGTTGATGATAACGCCCTTATACTTAGAGGACTGATATGCACCAGAGAATGGTGTTACTCTAGAAATTGTGTAGTTAACACTTGAAGTTTGAGATTGAATTGGAATGAATAGAGCATTGTCTAATAAGTAAGCTTCAGCCTTAGCTTCTGCTTCATAACGAGCATCCATATCATCTGTAATAGCATAAGCTTCTTCAAGCATTGATTGATATTCTAATAATCCAGATTCTTCGATAGCAGCATCGTTATCCTTGTTATCTTGATCATCATCATATTCATTTGATTGATAGAAATTCAAAGCCATTGAGTTATTTGTAACATCACCGTCAACTGGTGAGAAGATGTTCAAATATGTCTTTGGATCTACATAGTCAGCACCCCAACCTGTTGAAGTTGAGATATCCCAACAACAATCTTGTGGTCCTGTAGCTGTGTAAGAAGATGCCATATAGTCATCATCAGAAACTGAGTGAACAACGATATCAATGTAATCTGTACCGATTGATTCTTCAATAGATTGTTCTAGAGAAGCTGCTTGTAGAGGTAGAGATGCTGAAGCATCATCTGTCAACAAGTCAACAACGATTGGGAATGAAACGCCTTCAGCCTTTAATTCCTTAACAGCTGCTTCCATTTCTTCCTTAGCCTTAGCTGGATCATAGATAGAATCCTGACCTTCGCTTAGATCAACAGAAGAATCTTCACTAGCTGCTTGAACAAGTTCACCATAAGAACTACCATCAGAAGATGATACGAAGTTCCATGGACATTCAATAGAACGGATTACCTTTTCAGCAATAGACTTATCCATTACAGTTGACATATAAGCAACTCTATCTAAACCATACTTGATTGCTCTTCTGAAATGTGTATTTAGAATAGCTTTCTTTGTATCAGCTTGTTGAGCTGTTGTCTTAGAAGAGTTATCGAAATTTGTTCTGTTTAAGTTGAAGTTAATTCCGAATGTATAACCATTTTGTAGTGGGTTATAAGCATAATCAGCATATTGTTCTAGATAAGAATCGAAATCCTTAGCAGATGTTAACAATGTTGCTTGATAGTATGGATTTTCTTCATATTCGAATCCCTTAACTGTAGAAGCTGGATCAGAACCATCATCATATACACGTGTTACATTTTCAACATATACATGTTCAGCATCCCAGTAGGATTCATTCTTGTGCATCTTTTGAGAAGACTTAGAAACAAGTTCATCTAAGATATAAGCACCGTTATAAAGAATGGAAGAAGGATCAGATGTATTACCATATCCACAATCTGTGTTATCAGGTGAACCTAATTTACAACCATCACCTTGGGATTCCAAGAATTCTCTATTTACTGGCCAGAATGAGTTGTTAGCTACTACTGTATAGAAGTAAGGTGTTGGATTACTTAATGTATATTCAACAGTCTTATCATCAACAGCCTTAACGCCAACCTTTTCCCATTCAGCATCTGATCTATCAGATTTGCCATATGCAGCTAAGCCATCAACATAGCCTTCAGCAATAGATAATGTTGGTCCTTGGAAGTCGGATAAGTGACGCAATGCAGTTACGAAGTCATCTGCAGTAACATCAGCATATTCTTCACCAGTGTTTGTAACCCACTTAGCATCTCTTAAGTGGAATGTCCAAACAGTCTTGTCATCGTTGGATTCCCAACTTTCAGCAAGAGCACCAACATAGTTGTTGTAGCTGTTTGTTTCTGTTAAAGCATCAACAAGGTTTGTTGTAATTTGAGCGTCAGATGAATTTTGAGACATCTGCCAGTCAAGTGTTTGTACATCAGCAGTAAATACATAATATGCATCTTCTGATGTTGTTGTGGATCCGTTGGTAGCAGTTGAACCACTTGTTCCTGCAGAACAACCTGCAGCAAGAAGAACTGCCATGGAAGCACATAAAATCTTCTTCATATATTTTTCCCTCCAAAAGTAATTACTATTTTGCCGTACATTCATATTCAAATCAAGTCAATTGTGTAATTTTCGTGAAAGATTTCAGATGAAATTATGAAATAAATGAAAAATTTTCATAAATATAACTTGTACTTATATAAATACACTTGTATTTCATACAATTACAAATATTTGTAGTATTTACAATTCTCATTGTTTTCTTTTTGAAATCCTTTGTTCTCTAAAAATGAAATATCATTACTCATTGCGTATACTTTTTTCATTCCATTCTTTCTTGCGTGATCAAATAATACTGTTAATGCTTTCGAACCATAGGTCTTATTTCTTTCATCATATTGAATCAAAATATGAACTAAACAAGTATTTGCTTCATACGTTTCTACGTAGTTTGCTTCTCCTACGAATTGATATTTTTCATTTTGAATATAACGATAGAAATAATGTTCATCTAATATCCATTTCTGATAAAACATTCTCCATTTACTACGGTCAAATGGAAAGCATCCACCATTACCATCATTGAATTCCATTGTTTTTTCATCTTCGACTAACCTTTGGCGATAATACAATTCTTCTATATTTGGTTTATATAACGTTATTTCTTTTTCCATATGTCTTTTAATATATCACATATGCCACAAGAGACAGAACTATTCTGTCTCTTGTGTGATTTCTATTAGTTTTCCATTTTCTAACTTATATAATTTATCGCAATACGTTAACGTAGACATTCTATGAGATATGATCAACCAAGTTGAATCACTATACTCCTTCTTAAGTGTATGCAACATTTCTTTTTCATGAAATGCATCCAATGCACTTGTTGGTTCATCCATAACAATAATATCAGGACACGCTAACATAATTCTAGCGATTCCAATTCTCTGTTTTTCACCACCACTTAATCTAGATGCCATTTGTCCCATTTGTGTTTCATATCCATTTGGTAATGCATCAATCACATCCGCAATACCAGCTCTTTTAGCAGCTAGTTGAATTTCTTCAAATGTCGCGTTTTCTTTTGCGATAGCTATATTATTTTGAATCGTATCATCAAATAAATATGTTTCTTGTTCCAACATACCAATTCTTTGATGTATTTCTTTAAAAGATAATTCTTTCAAATTAATATCATTCAACGTGATATCTCCACTTGTAGGATCATAGAAACGTAACAATAATCTAAACAATGTAGATTTTCCAATACCACTTGGTCCAAAGATACCAATCTTTTCTCCTTTTTTGATATCTAAGTTTAATTTATCTAATACTTTTACATCTGTATTTGGATATGTAAAAGAAACATTGTTGAAATGAATATCTTGTATTTCTCCACATGTTTTAGGTTCATTGACTTCACTAACATTAGGAATTGTATCTTCAATGATAAAGATTCTTTCTGCTGCCGCAAATGCTTCTAAAAGATGTGTAACTACAAATGTTAATGAAAATGTAGAAGAAAACGATGCTGCCGCAACAAAGGAAATCAATATTGTTCCTGTAGGATTATTTATGTTTTTAGAAATCAAATATGCAGCAATCATAATAATTGAAATTCTAGCTAAATAAATAAAGAAGTTTGGAACGCTTGTTAAGATTTGTTGATGAATCGTTAAACCATGAGAAGCTTGATTCACTTTCTTATTTTCTTCTAGTATTTCTTCTAATCTTTGATTTCCATGATTATAGATTTGAATATCTCTGATACCATATACACTTTCTAGTATCAATGACTTGAGTTCTCCTAACGATTTACGATAGTTCATTCCAATATTCTTACCCGCTTTTAACGCAATGAATGGAATGATAATGGATATCAAAATAAATAGTGGAAGTAATATCCAAAAGTAATATGGATGAATGTTATACGCAACAATCAATGTAACGACTGGTAAAAGAATAACAGTAAACATTGGTCCTATTGTATGTGCGAAAAAGAATTCTAAAGTTTCAATATCATTTACCGCAATAGACATCAAATCCCCTTTTTTTCGATCAATCAAAAAAGCAGGAGAAATACGATCAATGACAGAAAATAAATGCACTCTCAAACTTGCAAGAACACCATACGCTCCAATATGCGAATAAACACCTTCTAAATATCTACATAACGCAATCAAAGCTGCAGAAAGAATTGTTAGTAACAACCATATCGTAGAATTAGAAGTAAATTGATTTGTCATAGATAAAAGATACAAAGCTCCAAATCCCATAAGCCCAATATGACTTAAGTTACCTATAATTGACGCAAGTGTTGAGATAATCAAATAAGATTTGATTGGTTTAGCGAATTGGAATAGACGCTGAATGATTTCAGATAAGGAATATGTAAATTGTTTTTTCATCTTAAGCCATCCTTTCTAGAGCGTCTTGTTCTGTTACTAAACGATAATATAGTTGTTTATGATTCATAAGTTCTTCATGATTTCCAGATTCTAATATTTGACCATTCTCTAACATGTAAATAATATCTGCATCTTTAATCGTAGATAAACGATGAGAAATGATAATCAATGTTTTTGTATTGGATAGTTGTTCAATACATTTCCATATTTCTTGTTCACTCTCATGATCTACCGCAGAAGTAGCTTCATCAAATATGATATATGGTGCATTGGATAAAAGCGCTCTAGCGATTCCTATCTTTTGTTTTTGACCACCAGATAATCTAGAACCACTATCCCCAACATCAGAATTTAAACCATCTTCTAAATTCAAAACAAAATCTTTTAACTTTACTTGATCTAATACTTCTAATAACTTTTCATCAGTTGCGTTTTCATCCGCAATCAATAAATTATCACGAATTGAACCAGTAAATAGGTATACACTTTGTGGAACTAAGATAATTTTCTTTCTTAACTCTTCAATAGACATTGCGTTATAATGCTTTCCTTCAATATAAATATCTCCAGAATCTGCATCAACAAATCGCATAATCAAAGAAGCAAGTGTACTTTTACCACATCCACTTAATCCAGCCAAGGCAACAACACTACCTTTTGGTATTGTTAAGTTGATATCTTTTAAGACCGGTTTTTCTTTTGCATAAGAAAAATTGATGTTTTGAAAAGATATTCCATTAAAGTTATTAGGATCATTTGGAATACTTGTATCATAAGTACGTGTTGTATCAATGGATAAAATATCATCAAGCTTTTGTGCTGCTGACACGGCAGTAAGTGCACTATGAGTTGCACTCATGAGGGTTCGAATCGATGAAAAGTAACTATAAGATAGTAGTAAAACTGTTAAGCCACTACCAATGGATAATAGACCATTATGAAGTTGTGTAGCAGTATACATCAAACAAACAATGATAGCACCATAAATGATTCCTTCTGTTAATAAGAAAGAAGTAAAATTGATTTTCATAAATTTATTGATATCAATATTCAATTGATTCGCTTTGATAGATAATATTTCTTCATGTTTTTGATCTTGTTCAAAGAGTTTTAATGTTGTTAGACCTTTTAAACTATCTAAATAATACGCACTAATATCTTCTACAGAATGCCAATACGACTTTCTTAATTTCTCTATTTTTCCTCTAAAGATATTATTTAAAGGTAACAAAGATAAAGACACAACCAATAAAACAATTGCGGTAAATAATGATGTATCTTTTAATTGAAAAAACAAAAAGATTGGTGCAACAATTGCGGACAATAAACTAGGAATATAAGTTGAATAATAAACTGTGATTTGTTCTACCGCATCCAAACTACTTGTAATGGCTGATACAGGCCCTATCTTTTCAATATAACCAACATCTAAGTTCATGACTTGATGAAAGATAATCTTTCTCAAATAAATTCTAGCTTGTGCATTACAACGATACTCTAATTCCCCTTGTAACAATTGCGCAATAAGTGTTAATAAAGATGCAAAGAGTGCCATATAAATAACATTATTCAATTCACTTATATCAATTGTTGGTAAAAATATCTGTCCTAAAAATAAAGAAATATCTTTCGCAAAATAAGTAATCCCCACTAGAGATAAAAAACGCACTATAACAATTGCGATAATCCACCCCCATAAACCTTTGGATAATTTTATTAATGTTTTGTCAAGTAATAACATACATTCCTCCTGATAAGTAACTATTATAGTTAATTAGAACTAACTTTGTATAAAAATGCTCAAAAAAAGTGCTACACATCTGTGCAACACTTCTAATCTTGTTAGTCAGCTAATGTTCCAAATGGATCCCAAGGAGCAACTTTTGTAGGTTCTTCTTTTAATGCAGCTAATGCTTTTTCACTTAAGAATTTTTTGTTAACTGCTACAACATACATGTATTTATCAAACCATGTGTCACTACCAATGAAGTATCCTTTATTGGCAATGTCTTCACCCCAAGAGTTTTCAATCTTCCATCTATTTGGTTTTCCATCTTCACCAATATTAACACCAGTAAACATCATAGCGTGGTTCATTGCGGATTGGTGTGCATCTAACATTTCTGCTTTTGTCATAGATAAATCAATATCCAATGTATTTTCATAATCATATTGTTTATCATCCCATAGGCCTGTTTGTCTATCACCATCAGCACCACAATCACATCCAAACCATACTGGTTCACCACTCTTTAGTTGTTCTAATGTTGCTTGTTTGAATTCATCTAATGGAAGATTCAACATGCAGATAGGATTGCCATTAACTACATTTCCTAAATACTCAACTGTATATGTCTTATAGTATTCTTTATTACTTGTTGGTGCGTTGATACAGTTAATATAATCATCAATATCACTACCTAAATATTCTTCATAGAATTGTTTAGGTGTTACATGATATTCTGCATGATGTTTTTCATCAGCATCTACATATTCAAATGTAAATTCTTGTGGAGGTAATCCAAAACAAGAAGCACATAGAGAATAGATTTCTTTTAATGCTTGTGCTTTTAATGCAGGTACATCATTCTTATCTGCTTTTCTAGAATCAATAACAAACTTTCTCAATCTCTTATTCAATAGACCATTCATTGTTCTTGTATGAGAAGATTGATATGTTTCAGGCATAGCACTCTTTGGACATAGACCATATTTTTTCACTAAAGATTGAACCATGTTCCATTGTCCACCATCACCAACAGCCCAATCTAATAAATATCTCATCTTTTCAGAATCAATTGGATTGTCAATTTCTTGTAATGAACATTCTATGAACCAGTTTGCTTTTTCTAGTTTGTCATAAAACGCAATATAGTTTTGTGATAATTCAAATTCTTTAATATTATATTTCTTCGCAATCTTTTCTCTCAAAAAGTTCATAGAAGAGAAAATCCAACATCTACCAGATGCTTGTTGATTTGTAGCTTTCATTGTTTTTAAATCAATGGAAAATACATTAGGATTCTTGCCTTCTGCGTCAAATACTCTAGAAATTGTATTTAAATCATTCTTTGTTAATGCATTTCTAACAACTCTAGCTTTAGAATCTGCTTCATAATTTGTACGTAATTCATTCAATAATGTATTTGAAATTTCATTCATCATTCATACCTCTTTTCTCACTAGCCACTATATTAGCACAGAATGAAATGCTTATTCGTTTCAACTGTTTGATAGAACTAACCATTTTATATTTCTATTGAAAATATTTTCATTAAGAGATGATTAAATTCTTAAAGATAAAATATTTTGGTCCTTTGTAATGTGATGTTGTTGTGATTTCTTTAGAGAAAGCAACATCATTCATTGCTTCATAGATATTTCCTGAG
The DNA here is from genome assembly GCA_963621095.1 of bacterium. Taxonomy (GTDB): domain Bacteria; phylum Bacillota_I; class Bacilli_A; order Erysipelotrichales; family Erysipelotrichaceae; genus Bulleidia. Next base: position 4,552 of record CAVFDO010000053.1, on the reverse strand, counting down.
ATAGAGAAACCTGTTAATGGAATATATTTTTCTCCATCAAAATAACGTGCTAATCGAACTTCGCCTCCAAAGTAACCAGATTGATTTTCTAATTGTGGTGCAGAGAAATGATCAATAATCAAATGTGGTTGTTTAGATTCAATGCCATTATTTGTGATTAATTCCGCAACAGGATATGTTCCTGTTGGACACTCTTGTTTCAAATAATGTCCATATTGAATATCACCATGTAATTGTTTTAGTACACCATCTTCTATAATCTTTGTTTCTTTTAAGATCATACCATGTTCATCAAAGTTACTAGAAGCACTCACTCCATCAATACAACCTTTTAGAATCAAATCATATGTAGTATTAGACACAGGTTTATTACATGCATAATGATTTGCGTGTGTGACATTAGAAACATAAGAAGTATTTTCTTTTAAATTTCTAACAATCAAATCATTCATTTCACCATACATATATACTGGAACAGTTGTATCAATCGAAACATCTGTTAACTTCTTTGCTTGTCCTCTTAAAGAAGCTAAATAGAGAATATCTTCAATTTCTTTTTGAATAGACGTAGCATCGAATTGATTATTTCTATAATACGTATACAATTCATATTCTTCTTTTCCATCACTACAAGTAGGAATTGTTTCAAATTCAATGGATAACTTACTTTGTGTATCTTTGACATCATTAGAATTTATAAATTCTTCTTCATGAATGGATACAAAGATTTCTGTTGCGTTTAACCAACCATTCTTATGATTGATCTGCATAATCACATTACCAACTTCTAATGCGATGTCATTCAAAGAGATAGAAGTATCTGTATCAACATTGACTTGTTGATTCTTCGCTAATGGATACCAAGGATTTAAAGCAGTTTGTGCTTTTAAAATCGCAGAATCAATTTTCTTTTGGAGAGATTCTAAATCATCTGCACTTGTTACAACGATGGAACTACTACCTCTTTTATCTTCTACATCTTTATAGATTGTAATTGTGATATTTTCTGTATGAACAATACGATTCAATTCCATCTTTTTCTTCACAAAGAACAATTCACTAGAATGCTTTCTCTGATGATTGATTTCATAATCAGAAATATTAGCATTAGATTTTAATATAGTAAGAATATCTTCCATCTTCATCATGATAATTTCGCTCTTCCTTTCAAATGTGGTCCTCCATCAGATACAAACACCCACTCTTTATGACCTTTTCCACACATACCAGATCCATAAACATGCAATTCATCAGAAACCATTGTAATAGATGATAATAAGTCAATAACACTTCCAGAAATCACAACTGGAGCGACAATATTATCTGTTAATTTTCCATCACAAATTTCTATTGCGTAACCAGCAGTACATTGAATTTGCCAGTTCTTAGGATCTTCCATACCATTGTTTGACTCACACAAGAAATAACCATGTTTGATAGATTTGATCATATCCTCAAGTTTATCATTTCCTTTATCAAAGAATGTATTTGTCATTCTTGTATAAACTTTTCTTTTATAGGATTCTCTTCTTCCATTCCCTGTAGGTTTTGTACCTAATTCCATTGCGCTCAAACAATCGGAAATACCTGTTTGAAGAATTCCATTTTTAATGATGTTTGTCTTCGATGCTTCCACACCATCATCATCAAAGAAATATGAAGCAGCGGATAAACAAGAAGATGCACCATCAAACATATTTACAACTTCACTAGCGACTGGCTTTCCTACGTATTGAACAGCCTTGGCTCTTTCCTTAACAAACATATCCATTTCTACACCATGGCCAAATGCTTCATGTGCAATCAAACCAGATACTGCCGGATCTGTAATAATGTCATATGTTCCAGGTACGATTGATTTAGCGTGTAATAGTTTCAAACAAACATCGATGACACGATCTTTATCTGCTTCTAACTTATCTAATACAAGTGACGTATCTACTTCTCCTTCTGAAGTAAAGTCCATCTTGATGATATCCCCTTCTCTAGCAATGACTTGCATCATTGCGTTACACCAATCATACTTTTGATCTAAGCATTTATGATTGGATACAAAAATCTTAGAAGTTTCACGCTTGGTATATGCACAACCAACTTGAATGACTCTTTCATCTTTTTGATGTGCATAATCTTTAATCGATACTAACTTATCATAAATACTAGAATCATCCATATTTGTAGAATCTTCTCTTTCATAAGATTCTTCATGGTCTTTTTCTTCTAAACAAGGAATAGAAGCCGCAAATGATGTAACGATAGACATTTCTTCTATCATCTTTTTCACATCTAATCCACGAATATCATCACAAGAATATTCACTGTAATGTCCATCTTTATACGCTTTGACAACGAATCCACATTCATTATCTAATTCATTAATCGAACTAGATGTTGTTGTGACTAAGATTCTTTTTGTTTTGACGTAATTTCCTAAAACACTGACATATTCATAAGTATGCATTAACTCTTCTACAAGTTTTTTCGCATCAGGAATACGTGACTTTAAAAATGTATTGATCATACTACCTCTCTTTATTTGAAATCAACGTTTAGCTCACCAACTGTTGATTCTAACTGAATCAATTTTACGCCTGTTCCATATTCTTTGGAATGGAACATCTTATCAGTCTTAACAGTATAGTTATCTCTGATATCTCTAACTTCTACATGAATATCGCCACTGACTGTTTCTCCATGTAATTGATCAAAGGATGCTTCTTTCACATGAATATCTCCAGATACCGCATCAATATCAATCTTTTCACTTTCTGTCTTTTTGACTTTAATATCACCAGATACACAATCTATATCAATATGATTGATCTTACATTCTTTGATTTTATTATCACCAGAAACAGTTTCTAAGTTTAATTTATCCGCAATAATTCCTTGTAATGTAATATCACCAGAAACAATTTCTAAATGTAATTTCTCTAATGCATATCCAAATGGTACTTGAATATCAACTTTTGCCTTTTTAAATCCAAAGAAGAAATTATGTTCTTGTTTCTTTTCTTTGATTGTTAATACACCATCTTTATCTGTAATCGTAAATCTCTTTTCATCTGTATAATTTACTTCTACGTCTGTTACATTTGCTTCAATAATAGATAAATCAGCACTAATGATTTCTGTATTGATTTCTTTTAAATGAGAACTTACATCCGCATTCTTTACTTCTTCTCCTAGAATAGCGGAAGCAGTTTCATGGATATCCCCAAATGAGGCAATAATACTTTCTTCACTTTCACCTAATTCTTTTCTATCTTCCGCAAATTCTCTCATATAACTAATTGCGTTATCAACGTCTTCATAATGATGGTCAACCAAAATCTTTCTTAACTGTGTTAAATATTCTTCAATCATTGTGCGTCTCCTTTTGTATATATTGATAAATAACAAATAACTCTTGTAGATCTCCTAGATATTCTTGAATTCTTTCTAGCCCTTTATCTGTAATTGAATACATCTTTCTTAAACGAAAATTATGTTCTTGTGTATAAACAGATAAATATCCATTTTTCTCTAATCTTCTTAAGATTGGATATAAAGTTGATTCTGAGATTTCTATTATGTCTTTCAAATCTTTAATAATCTTATATCCATAAGAATCCTGTTTAATTAGTGAAGTTAGAACACAAACATCTAGAATACCTCTTTTCATCTGAGCTTCCATATACTACCTCCTACGCATTCACTATACTTCGTACAGTATACTTTGTCAAATAATATAAAAAATATTTTATTATGTTAAAATAATGAGGCAATTTTGGAGAAGTACCCAAGAGGCTGAAGGGATCGGTTTCGAAAACCGACAGACGTGAAAGCGTGCGGGGGTTCAAATCCCTTCTTCTCCGCCATTATAAAAACCAGACGTTAAGCCTGGTTTTTGTTTTACTTCTTTTCAATCATTGATGAAGTCGAAACCTCTATTTCTTCATCAAATAATTCTTTATCCTTCATGTTATGAGATACATAGATAATAAAATAATTCTTTTCCTTCAATTCTTTTATTATTTGTATTCTTTTTTTTACATCAATTGCCGATAATGATTCATCAATTAATAGTGTTGTTGCACCACTAGCAATAGCTCTGCAAAGAGAAACAACTTGTTGTTCACCGCCACTCAATTTGGTACAGTCCTTTTTTTGTAATATATCCTTTGCAAATTCTTTATAAAAATCGAAATTTTCTAATATTGCCAGAGAATATGCACCATACATCGAAACATTATCATGAAAAGAAGCAGGAAAGATTTTATTATCTTGGTCAATATAATAAACATCACTGAAATATTTATTTCCAATATTAATATTATCCATTTCAATAAAACCATTATAATCATTTTGAATACCACATATACTTCTTAATAATGTAGATTTACCAGTTCCATTTTCACCGCAAATAAAGTAAGTAGTTTTTCTTTCAAATTGTAAATCGTGATATGTTAACGTTTTGTTATTTATATTAACACTAAAGTTATAAATTATTATTTTAAAAATCGTCACTTGCACATGAAGGCTGGTTTGAATCAATAAACAATCATTGCAT
>CAVFDO010000052.1:0-15863 GCA_963621095.1 bacterium | reverse complement strand
TGATGTTTTACTTTCAATATCGTTAAGTTTTAATCGCTTAACTTAATGACATTGAATTCACTTCCTTCTTTTACTTTTGATGAGTTCAATAATAGCTACAATACATATAAAGACGAATGACATTGCGAAGTATCCGAGTAATCCCGCAACGATATCTTTGAAATCCATCGTTCCCGTCTTGGAATACCATTGTGCAATTTCTATCGCAAACGTAATTACAATTAAGACTGTAAAAACATAAAACCACGCGATTAAAATTGTTAAATGTTTCTTCGTTAACCACTTAAATAATGGATATAACACTAGTAACATCAATATTCCTAATATTCCAATGATCAAGAAATGTAATTGTTTATCAGAAAAGTTAGATTCATACGCATCATTTAAAGTCAATAAATATGTATGTGCTTTGTAGATGATTTCTATTAAGAAATCTGTAATCTTTTTAATCATATCCCCTTGCATGTAGAATATTATACACGATTACATCAAGTTTACTATTGTTCTTCTATTCTAGACATTGCTTCTTGATAATCTTTTTGATCAACAAACACATCATTCTTATATGGATTCTTCTTTGCGTGTAAGGATTTCTTAATAATAAATCCAAGTGCTACAACATTGATTCCTAACGATAAAACAGAGATAAATCCTTGCATACTAACTGTTCCTAATACAGGAGCACTACCAGCAGCAGTCGCAGCCGCAATCGTACCTTCTTTGTATAAAACTGGAACAACAGAGAATACAGAACCATCTTGGAACATTGGGAATACTTGTGCGAACATACACCAAATCGCTAATGTATTCGCTCTGTTTTGAATCCAACCACCTTTATTCCATAATGCATTCGCAAATGTAGGTGCTAATAATAACGCTAGACCACAATACCAAGCATGTGTAGGTAAATTCAAATATGTATATTGGAAGTTCCATACATCATACGCCAAGATATAAACCCATGTCATATCAGGCCATAACATATCTTTTTGATCTTTAGAAGTATAGATGTTCCACCAAGCAGTCATACAGAAAATATTGATAATACCAGCGATACCATTCAACAGATTCCACCAACCACCATAGAGCCATACACCTTCAGAAGAATACCACCATCCTCCAGATAATGATCCAGCACGAATTACACTTTCAAAGTCTGAAGCAACCGCAATCAAAATATTAATCGCTACAATTGCGAATGGAAATGCTTTAAACCAATGTGCTTTTCCTAATTTTCCCCACTTATATTTAATAATCATGAAACCAATACAACCCGTTGCGGCAGCGTATAGTTTTGCGTAATGGAACCAAGAATTCATATGAACATACGTATCATTATTCAAAGCCCATTCTGAACCATTTCCAACTCCAACATAGATTGCGATGAAATAAATTGTAAGAGCGACCAACACAACTCCAAAGATTCCAATACCGCCCCACTTTGTTCTAGTGATTTCATTCGCTAGTATCAGACCAACAAACACAAGCAACCAACCTAATAGTTGCCATCCAGAAGTTGATCCATAAATTTGAAACAACATAAATTATCCTCCATTGATTTATTAACTTAATCATAATACTTTGTGAATTCTATAACAAGTTATTTTTCTCCAAAACAATTATGCATGTTATAATATTATAAGTTAGAATAAGCTAACTTATAAGGAGGAATTTTAAAATGAATATTCAAGTAATTATTGTTGAATTAGTTATATTTCTTTTAATATTTTCATTTTTAGCGTTTGGAATGTTAATGATTTCTCCATTAACATTCATTTCAGACTATCCGCCTGAAATTCAAGAAGTGTACTACAAAACACAGCATATGGAAGCAAAGAAAGAGAAATTCACAATTATCATGAAAATCAAAAAGTTAATCGCTTTACTTGTATTTCTATGTGTATTTGTTTGGATGATAAAACTCGCTGGTGCGAAAACTTTCTTACAAGGAACGTTATTAACATATTTATATATGTTTGTCATATTTGTTTGGGATACGTTTTTCTTAGATTGGGTATTATTCGCAAACATCAAAAGGATTCGTCTTCCAGGAACAGAACATATGGAAAAAGAATATCATCAGAAATGGTTTCATGTGAAAGTATGCTTTCCAATGATTCCAATTACATTATTAATGGGTGTCATTGTTGGTTTTCTAATTACAATTCTTTAACCACATAATAAAAACAGCACTGATATTTCAGTACTGTTATAAATGCTATTTATAGAATAAAAAATTTCAATCGATTAGATACCTAACAAATCAACTGTACCTGCGATTTTATCCATATTTGGGAAGAAGTACTGTCTTCCTCTTTGAAGACATGCTTGTATTTGTTCTTCTGGCAAATTATTTGATTGCATTGTACCAATTGTTGAACGAATCAGTGCATATCCACTTAGCACTTTATCAATCATTTCAAGTTTTTCTTTATCTTCTGTTTCAAAATATGTTTTTACAAAAACATCCCATACTTTTAAAGCAGTTTCCGGTTCCATATGCAAATAATATTTAAGAGCAGTAGGATCTGTTTTTGCACAAAGTACAAGTAAAACATAAGTTCCTGCAATATCGAAAATAGGATGACCATAACCAACATCTGCCATATCAATTAAAATAGGTTCTCCATTTTGCAGCATAACATTGTTTGGGTGATAATCTCCATGAAGAAGAGTATCACGATCTGGAATATCGTCTATAAACTTTTTCATCTTATTTGCTTCTTCTTGTGTAAGTCGATCCCCTAGTTTATCAACAAATCCTTTGTAAAGATTTTTAGTAGCTATAAATTTTTTAGGATCAGCTTTTGTACTATGTATCTTCTTTAATAACTTAGCATACTCTACTGCATATTTTTCAGGGTCTTCATTCATCAAATAAGAAAAGCTTTTTGCCTTAATCATCTCAAAGACAATACCATATAGATTACCCACTTTAACAATATCATATGAAATTGCTGTAGGGATCCCTGCTAGAAATGCATTTTGAGCAAGTTTGCGTTCTTTTTCAATATCTTCCATCGGTGTTCGTTCTGAATATACTTTGATGATTGTATCCTCATCTATACGATATACACATCCATTTCCACCTCTACCAATAATTTCACAACCTTCTACAGAAATTTCACGCATCGCTTTAGTCACTTTCATCAATGTATTAAATCCAGTCATATGTAAAATTTCACTAACTGTACTATTAACATTCTGCATAACAACTTTTTCTTTTGACGATTGAATTACTTTTAATAAGACACGAAGTCCAGCACTTGAAAGGTACTCAAGATTTTTTGCTTCAAAAACAATATAATCTGTTGGATTTTTTTGAATCATATCAAAAATTTCTTTTTCAACATCATTTGCATTTGAAGAATCTATATGACCTTCTAAGTTAATCACTAATGTATTATTAACTTCTTTTTCACCACTAATATTTGTGTTCATGATTTCTTCCTCCTAAATTTTTATCATTAAATTATTCATATTCATTGTATTAACATATTTTACTTCTTTTGCTAAACCGTATACAACACGAATTCCTATATTATATGCAGAATCTTCTGGTTTTTTACGCTCTAGCTGTTTTTCAGGATTAAATGCCCTACAATCATCACGTATTCTGATGATATAATCACCGTTTTTCTTCATAATTCTTAAATCTATGCAATGTTTTTTATCGTCATTAAAACCATATTTCACTATGTTTCCAGCAATTTCTTCAACACACAAAGCAACTGACATTGTTCGTGAATCATAGTGTCCTTTTTCTTTACAGAAAGTTTCAATTCGTTCAGAAATATTCATAACTTGTTCCATTGTAGTAATCGATGCATCAAATCTTTCTTCTTCAGGTACCCCAAAACCCTTAGGCAGGAACAAGAAGTCGTCAATACTACATGGTATTTTTTTATTTCGTACTATTGAAACAATAACAAGTGTTAAAATCATTACTAATTCACTAAGAATATAAGAAATCCATACACCATTTATACCAATAATATTTCCTAGTAATAATGATAATAATGTAATATATGCAAAATTATCTAAAATACCAATAGTATGTGCAAATTTAATGTTATGCATTCCCTGAAGATAATTCATAAACACAGTATTTACAGCATGTAATGGAATGCTTATTGCATAGAAACGTACACAAACTGTTGCATATTCTAATACTGTTGGATCTTTTAAAAATAATGAAGTAAAGTATTTGGCGCAGCAAAATAACAAGATCCCAATTACACTTGTGATAATTGTTCCCATCTTTAGAGAAACCTTAAGTAACTTACTTGCAGAAGCAATATCTTCTTCACCATATATAATTCCAGCAATTAACAACGTAGCCATACCCACAGCAGTACCAACCGATCCAAATAAATTATTTAGAGAACTTTGTACAGAAAAAGCCGCAACAGCACTACTTCCAGCAAGTACAAGCAATAAACGATTTAGACAAAGGTTACGTAATGGGACACAACCTCTGCTGATTGCACTAGGCAATCCAACAAACAATGTTTCTTTAAGTTCATTCCACTTTAATTGTTTTAAACCAATCTTAAAAAAAATATTTTTCTTTTTAAAATGAAGATATAAAACAACAATATTAACATAATAACTAATCGTTGTAGCTATAGCCATTCCTAGCATTCCACCATGAATCACATGAACATTTAACAAATCGCCAATTATATTTACAACTGTCATGATTACAGTACTGATGATTGGACGCATTTTGTCACCATCTATTTGCATAATAGATGATAATGATGAACCAACTAATATTGCTGGAACTGCAAAAGATAATCCTATAATATAATCACTTGTAAGAGGATAAAGTGTTTCATTGCTTATGGGAGCTCCTAGCAAAGAACAAATTGGATGAATGAGTACAAGTAGAAGAAGCATTAGTACACTTCCACTTAATAATGATGACACTACTGTAATGGAAAAAACATCATTTGCTGTTTGGAACTCACCTTTTCCTAGATTCGTACCACAACGTGTTTGACATCCTGATGAAAATATTCCTGCCACAGCCGCAATGAAGACAAAGATAGGTGACGCTAAACCATAGGCAACCGTGCAATTAACACCTAATGACGTACCAATGATAATTCCATCCACTAACATGCCAATCGTTGAAGCAAGTACAATAATAATCAAAACCACTAAACTATCTTGTAATAATTTTTTTATGATATAAGTATCATTACGATAATTGTTTTCATTCCTTTTCATATGCATCCCCTATATATCCATAATTCCAAAAAAATTATAGCCCAATAAAAAGCTATTTAGTATAAATAACTTTTCAAATTACTCTTCTTTCAAATATTTCTCAATATCCTTGTAAATTTTTTCGATAAAATCGATTATAAAGCTAAAATTCTTCTATATATAAACAAAAAAAGGTTCATCAACTATTGTGATAAAACCTTTTTCACTTATAAACTTTTATGTAATGTTTCAAGAACAACTTTTAAATCATTCACACCCATTTGACCAGGTGCACTTGCTTGTTTTGCGGCACCAAAAGTCAAACAAGATCCAAATACTTCACCAGCTAAGCGACTAATAACGCCTGTTGCGGCCATGGACATTGTGATGATTGGACGATCTGCATGTTCTTCAAACATTTCATTTGTTGCGGATAAAAGAGTTAGAACATCTTTCTTAGATTGAGGCATAACCGCAATCTTAGGAATATCTGCACCCTTTTCTTGCATCAAACAAAGACGAGAGATGATATCTTCTTTAGCAGGCGTCTTAAAAAAATCATGATTTGACATAACAACCTTAACACCAGCTTCATGAGCAGCAGTTACAATAGCTTCTACTTCCGCATCACCTGTATAAAGTTCTACATCTACCGCATCTACATATCCAGACTTAGCGACTGCTTGATTTAATTCAACGTAGTACGCTGTTGGAACTTCTAATTCTCCACCTTCTTTTTTAGAACGGAAAGTAGCTAAAATTGGTGTATCTTGAAATACTTCACGAAGTTCTTTTGCCATAGCACATACTTCATCTGTACTTTCTACACCTTCAAACCAATCCATACGCCATTCAATGATATCTGCAGGTGTTTCTGTAATTGTCTTAGCTTGTTCTAAAACATCTGCTTTTGTTTTTCCTACAATTGGGACACAAATCTTTGGTACGCCTGCACCAAATTCTACATTACGAATTTTTACTGTATTCATTTTTATTCTCCTCTATTCATATTTTTAGTATACGCTTCGAATAACTCATCTCCAACTTGTTGATGTATCGAATCATAAACACTTTGTGAAGCTTCACGCATCTCTTGAATTAATTCATCTGATAATTCAATTTCTTGTGTTCCACTTTCTTTAATAATTTGTAAACGATTATTTACACGTTCATCACATTGTTCCCGTGCATAATCACGCGCATTATTTGCGGCTTGATTAATAATTTTTTGATCATCTTCACTTAAACGATTGTAAAATTCTTCATTCACAATCATTGATAATAAGTGAGGTAAATGATTTGTTTTTATAACATAATCTTGTTGTTCGTAGATTTTACCAGACACGATTACTTCGTATGGATTTTCTTCAGCGTCAATCGTTCCTTGTTGTAAACCAATATATACTTCACTAAAAGCCATTGGTGTAGGATTTGCTGATAATGCTTTCCAAAACGCTAGATGATATTTATTTTCCATTGTACGAATCTTAATTCCTTCAAAATCCAAAATCGATTCAATTGTTTCATTTGATGTCATAACACGGAAGTTTTGATCAGCCATAGCCAATAATCGAATCCCATGTTCTAAATAAACATCATTGATTAAACTCATAAAGTTATCATTATCTAAAACATTTCTCAAATCTTCAATATTTGTATAGACCATTGGTAAATCAAATATCGCAAGTTCTGATATAAAGTTTGCTTGTGTAGCTGTATTTTGCACAACAAATGGAATATCTCCATTCATACAACTTTCTACAAGTTCTCTGTCTCCTCCAACAGCACCATTGTGGTAAGCCTTGATTTGAATAGCACCTTCACTTAACCTTTCAATTTCTTCGACAAATTTATTCGTAAATATGCCAGTAACTGTATCTTCAGGTGAATCATTGGCTATAATCCACGGAAATGATTGCGATGCTTTGACAAGGTCTTCTTGTTTTTCAATACAACCAGTCAAACAGAATGTTAGAGTGATACATAACATACATGTAAGTAATTTTTTCATTCTAACCTCCTATTTTAATGCACCAAAGCTAGTGAAATGCCAGGAATAAAAGTAATTAATAACAATGCAATCAAGAAGAAAATAATCAATGGAAATGCTTTCTTTGCGATTTTCATCACTGGAACATCCGTTAAGGAACTTGCCACAAATAAGTTAATACCAATTGGTGGTGTTACAAATCCAATCGCTAAATTAACAACCATAATAATTCCAAAATGCACTGGATCTAAACCAACACTATTTACGATTGGCAATAAGATTGGTGTTAAGATCAAGATCGCTGGACTTGTATCCATAACCATTCCAACAAGTAGTAATAATACATTTACAACTAATAATATTGCCACACGCCCATGTACTGTATTCAAAATCAAATCCGCTGCAGTATCAGGAATTTGTAATATCGTAATAATACGAGAAAACGCAACACTTGCAGCCAAGATAAATAAGATTGGTGCATAGGTACGAATTGATTCTACACATATCTTATAAATGTCTTTCAATGTCAATGTCTTATATACAAACACTGAAATTACAAATGCATAGAATACTGAAATTACACCTGCTTCTGTTGGACTGGCAACACCTGAATAAATACATCCTAAAATGATTACTGGTGTTAACAATGCCCAAAAGCTATCAAAGAAGATATGCTTAAATCCTTTAATGTGTAACGCATTTACTTCTTCACGAATCTTATCTTTATCTTCCGCATGTTTTTTACAATAATAAATTGCATAAATCATTAATAGACCCGCAATCAAGATTCCTGGTAGCACACCAGCCATGAACATCTTACTCACGCTTGCTCCACTTGCCATCGCATATAAAATAAATGGAATACTTGGAGGAATAATAACACCTAAACCACCCGCAACTGCTACAATAGCCGTCACAAATTCTTTGTCATAACCCATGCGAATCAATAAAGGAATCGTCATACTACCAACAGCCGCTACAGTCGCTGGAGCACTTCCTGAAATTGCTCCATAAAATAAACAAGTAATGATGACTGCACAAGGCATACCAGCAGTTTTATCACCAATAAAATAACAGAAAATATCAAAAATTTTCTTACTAACACCACCTTTTGCCATTAATACACCAGATAGTACAAACATCGGTACCGCAAGAAGTGGAAAGGAATCAATTCCTCCAAACATCGAGCGAATCACATATTCCGCTGATACTGTAAAGTTTGGATTCAATATCGTTGGTGCTAAAGATACCATCGTCAAAGTCGCAGAGATTGGAACTGACAACAATAAGAGAAGAATAAATAATAGAAATACTACTGCAGCTAACATATTATTTAACCTCCCTTGGATCTTGATCTATGACTTTCTCATGTTTCAGTAAATGTGAAACATTCTGCATCTCATAGATAATTTGTTGGAAAGAACGAAATGCAGCTAAGGCAAAGCCAACAAATGGTGCACTTTGTACATATTCCATAGGTAGATTCAAAGCAGGACTTCTCTGTTGTGATTCAATCGCTTGTATTAAAAATCGATATCCATGAACTGTTAAATAAATGAAAAGGATAAACAACATGATATTTAATAACAGTTGTGCGATTACATAACCTTTTTTAGGTAACATTTTAATTACTTGATCAACTTTAATAGAAATCCATCTTTTAATACAATAGCTAATACTAATAAAACAAGACCAAATAAATAGATATCTTGTTAATTCCTCAGACCAACTAAGTGAATAATTTAAAACATATCTACAAAAGATCTGAACTTCCATGATTACTACCATTGCACCTAATAAGCCAATCAATAATAATTCTTCTAATCTGTCATCCAAAAAACGTATTACTTTCAAGCCATCACATCCTTTTCTTTTTTTGCCAAAAATACGGTAACTAAGTACCGTAAATTCGCCAATTTTTATTATCCTTATTTCGCTACTAAATTTCTGTAACGAATATTAACATACAATCCTAACAATACACCAACACCAGTTAAGACAATATTCATAATCATAACTTGAGTAGGTGTCATGTAACCTGCAGCTGATAATACTGTATAGTTACATAAGGAAGATTCAAACATAACTAAAGCAGTAACTGTACCTTTGATTTTAGGGAATAACATATTACATACAGAAGTTACGATTTGTAGTAAACCTCCTGCACCAGCCCATCCAATAACAAAGGATCCAACTCTACAAATTGCTTGACTAGGGAACATTAATACAACAATCAACATCACAAAACAAATCGCAGGATATACTAAGATAAAATTCACATCTTTGAATTTGCGAGTCAAAATTGAAGTTACAATCAGTGCAAGAATCGTTCCCAAAGAATAATGAGATTGCATCGCACTTGGATCTGCCCATCCAGCAACTTCCATTGCGTAGTTTTGTGCACAGTTCAACCACAATTGGAAAGTACCTGTACATGTAAATCCAATCAAGATCATTGCGATAGCTTCTTTTGAGAAGTGTTGAACCTGGAAATTCTTAAAGAATCCTGGTTTCTTTTCACCAGTAGCTGCCGGTTTTTCTTCTTCTGTTTCTGGCACTGGGAAGAAGAATGCCAAAACTGCAAGTACCGCAAAGGCAACACCACAAATCCAGAACGCAAGCGTATAGTTTGCATTTCCTGAAGCTGTTGTAGTTACAACGACACCTAAGAAGAATGGTAATAACATTTGTCCAATTGAAATGAAGAACTTAATTCCCATTGTCGCAATACTAGGTGCATCGCTAATTGCTTCGGAAACTGCAGGATAAATACCTGTATCTAAGAATGAGTTTGCGATACCACCAATCACTGCACAAACATAAGCAATTACATAACCACCATGTGTTCCAACATTAAATGCTAATGCAATACCAATCAAATAAACAGCGTAACTAAATCCGCCAATAATCATAGATATTCTACGGCCAAGTTTATCAGATAATGGGCCCGCAAAAGGCAAGGCCAATAAACGACCTAAACCTAATGCAGCACTGATCTTTGTGATCATCATTGTTTCACAACCCCAACTAGCCGCTAATGATTCTTTAATAACTGCTTGTCCGAGTACTGAGCAACCAACACCATGAATGAAATAGTTCAAATACATGATGATAATCGCTGGTAAATATTTTTTATCTTTCATGTCTATAATCTTTCACGAATTAGAAATCAAATCCCATGACTTCTTTAATGTAGTCAACAGGCATATCTTCACCTGTCCATAGTTTAAACGCTGCAGCTCCTTGATATAACATCATTGGGAAACCATTTACGATTTGGCATCCAACGCTTTCAGCCATTTCTAAGAATTTTGTTTTTGCTGGAGCGTAAACTGTATCAGCACAAATTAGATCTGAACGTAAATATGAAGTGTCTGGTAACCATGTTTGTCCTTCTAATGGTTTCATACCCATACCTGTTGCGTTTGTTAACAAGTAAGAAGTTTCTATTTCTTTACGTAGAGCTTCTTTATCTTCTAGATCAAATAATTTAGCTTTACATTTTGTATTTTCATTAATCTTTCTAACTGTTTCTTCAGCATTAGCCCAGAATTGGTCTTTACGGTTGAAGATAGAAATTTCAGCTACACCATCTAAAGCTGCTTGGATTTCAACAGCTGTTGCAGCTCCACCTGCTCCAACAATTGTCATTTTCTTTCCGATAGGATCAATGTGTGCATCTTTTAATCCTGTCATGAAACCAACACCATCTGTGATTGTTCCAGTTAATACACCATTGTCATTAACAACTGTATTAACAGCTCCGCACATTTCAGCTGCAGGTGTTAATTTGTCTAAGTATTTTCCGATAACAGTTTTGTTAGGCATAGAAACGTTCCATCCACGAACTTTCATAGCTCTAAAGCCTTTTACTGTATCTTCTAAAGTATCATTATCAACTTCGAATGCAAGATAAGCATAATCTAGGCCTAATTTTGCGAATGCTTCATTGTGCATCTTAGGTGATGATGAATGGCGGATTGGATAAGCTACCAATCCAATTAATTCTGTGTGTCCTGTAATTCTTTCGCTCATGTTTTTCTCTCCTATAAATTATTCTAAATATCCTTTTGTCTTTAATGCATTTAGGATATTACGTCCTTCACTTGTACCATCAATGATACGACGAGCTCTGAAACTATCTCCAATATTGATGATTTCTACATTCTTATCATCAAATGCTTCATGTAAGTCAGCTAAGATTGGTGAATAAGAACGCATTCCTAAGCAAACGAAACCATAATCAAAGTCTAATTGTTCCAATTGATCATTGCGCTTTACAATAAAATGATTTGGATGAACTTCTTGTAATGCTGTGGAAGTTAATACATTGACATGATTCTTCTCTAATATAGCATATGTACCAATCTTTGTAACGATATCTAGATCTTTACCAACAACAGGTAACATTTCAACGATAGAAACTGTTGCCTTACGGTTAGAGAAGAATTCTACTACATCTAATCCTACAGCACCGCCACCAACAACGACAACTTTCTTTCCTTCTAAATCTTCAGGATAGTTATTAATGTTGTTGATCATTCCTAGAATTCCTTGAACACTGCTTTGTGGGTGATCAATATTTTCTCTTAAACCTGTAATAGGAGGTAATAGAGGTGTTGATCCTGTAGAGTTTACGATGAAGTCTGGTTTCAAAGCTTCAATGAATGGAATTGTAGCTTCTGTATTTGTAAATGTAATCAAGTTCTTCAAACGAGAAGCACGTTTTACTAAATAATCAGGGAAATCTCTTAAACGCTTCTTTTCAGGAATCTTACTGATTTCTACACTTAATCCACCTAAGTGATCTTCTTTTTCAATTAAGAATGTCATACATCCAACTTCAGCAGCAGTACAAGCAGCTTCTAAACCAGCAGTACCTCCACCTACGACAACTACGTTGCATGGACGTTTTACCTTATTGAATTTATAAGATTCACCTTCATTTACACTTGGGTTAACTGTACAACGAATTGGACGATTCAAACCAATACGGTGTCCACTACATCCAATGTTACAAGAAATACATTTACGGATTTCATCTAAACGACCTTCTTTTACCTTTAGAGGCCATTGAGGATCGGCAACAAATTGACGACCTAGACCAACAAAGTCAGCTTGACCATTAGAAATAATGTCAGCAGCTACATGTGGATCACGAATATTACCAACAGTAATAACTGGTTTATTGAACTTTTCTTTTACAGCTGTTGCCAAATATGTTCTCCAACCATCTTTTAAGTAGTTTGCATCAATTTGATATTGAATAGAATCTACTAAACCACAAGATACGTCAATAATATCTGCTTCTTCTTGGTAATACTTCAATAATTCTAAGGAATCTTCTAAGTTACTTCCACCCTTAATAAATTCATCTGCACTAATACGAACTAAGATAGGGAAGAAAGGTCCAACTTGTTCACGAACTGCTTTTAAGATCAAGTTTGCGAAACGAGCACGGTTTTCAGCACTACCACCAAATTCATCTGTACGATTGTTTGTTAGTGGTGATAAGAATTGGCTAATCAAATAGCTATGTCCACAATGGATTTCCACTGCGTCAAATCCTGCAATTTGGGCTCTCTTTGCAGCTTTTGCGTAATTTTCTACGATTGCATAGATTTCATCCTTTGTTAATGGACGAGGTGTAGCTCCACCCTTCTTATTAGGTAAATCACCTGCAGATACTGGTTGCATTTCAATTCTTTCAGCGACTGCACTTGCACCAGCATGATTCAACTGAATCGCAATCTTAGTAGCGTGTTTATGAATTGTTTCTGTTAATTTGAACATTCTAGGAATGTAAATATCCTTGTCCAAACGTAATTGAGATGTACCGTTTGATCCTGAAGGGAAATCAACACAGGCATTTTCAACAATAATCAAGCCTGCTCCACCTTGCGCTCTTTGTTCATAGTAATCCATATGCAAAAAGCTCATTTCTCCTGTGCTTTCCGCAAAGTTAGTTCCCATTGGAGTCATAACGATTCTATTAGGAATCGTACATCTTCTAACCTCTAATGGTTGAAATAATGAATCAAAATTTTCCATTGTGTCCTCCTGTTAACTTATTCACAATACATGCACATTATAAAAATTCTCAATCATTTAAACAATTTATATTTCTAACTTTATTGATAGATTTTATCTATAGATTTACAATATTAACTAAGGAGACCAACTATGAATTTAAACCATTTATATTATTTTAGAGTTCTCGCAAAAACACAACATTATACAAAAGCAGCGAATATTTTAAACATTACACAACCTTCTTTATCACATGCAATCGCACAATTAGAAAAAGATCTTGGATGTTATTTATTTGAAAAACAAGGAAGAAATGTACGCTTAACTAGATATGGTCAAATCTTCTATGAATATGTAGATAATGGACTAAAACAAATTGAATTAGGTCAAAAAACAATTTCTGCAATTACAAGTCCTAATCAAGGTTGGATTCGTTTAGCTTTCATTTATACATTAGGTTATAATTTTGTCCCTCAAACAATCAAAAGCTTTCATGCGATTCGTAAAAACAATCAAATCAAATTCACTTTAAAACAAGGAAATACAACAGATATATTAAATGGTTTAGAAGATGAAAAGTATGATATTGCCTTATGTTCGTATCAAGAAAATAGAAATAACATTCAATTCGTACCTATCACAACAGAAGAACTCGTTGTTGTAGTCAGTAAAAATCACCCTTTATCCCTTCGTAAAGAAATCGATTTAACAGAACTTCAAAATGAATATTTTATCTATTACAGTAAAGAGAGTGGTATACGACCTATTATTGATCAATTATTTAATGAGAATAATATTCAACCAAACATTCTTTTTGAAGTAGAAGAAGATAGTGCTGTACTTGGCCTTGTTGATATCAACTATGGTGTTGCGGTCGTTCCAAATATTCCTATGATAGATCATTTCAATCTCAAGAAATTAAAAATAACAAATCCGCATCAAAATCGATATATTTATTTAGCGATGATGAAAAATCGTTATCTCCCTCCAGCAGTACATGCATTTTCTAATTTCATCGTTTCTAACGCAAAATTAGAAGATTAATTTGTGAATTTTTTTACGAATATTATTGTATTCACAATGTAGTTGGAGTATGATTGAAACATGAATTATTCACATACATTCTATTTTTACTTTAGATAGCCCTAAACCAAACCATTGAATCATGGTTATTTTAGGTTTTAGGGCAATAAAAAGCATTCAACAAAACAGATTGAATGCTTTTTTTGGGATAAGAGTAATTCAGAAAAGAGGGAACAGAAATGAAATACGGATTGATCGGAGAAAAATTGGAACATAGCTTTTCAAAACAAATACAAACAAGAATCGCAGAATTACAGAATGTGAAAGATTATCAATATGATTTTGTTGAATTAGACAAAGAACAATTTGTTGAATTCATGGAGAAGAAAGATTTCAAAGGAATCAATGTCACTTTACCTTATAAAAAAGCTGTCATTCCTTATATCGACGTATTAGACGAAAGTGCTGCACAGATGGGTGCAGTCAATACGATCGTTAATCGTGATGGAAAACTATACGGATACAATACTGACTTTGGTGGATTCTTATATATGGTCAAAGCACACAATGTTCATATGGAAGGTAAAAAAGTACTACTTATTGGTAATGGCGGAGCAAGCGCTGCAGTGCAAGCTGTTTGTAAACATGAAAAGGCAAGAGATATTATTGTTGTGAGTCGTAGTGCAACTAATGGTGCTATCTCATATGATGAAATGTATACTTCTCATTTAGATGCTGATATTGTTGTAAATACAAGTCCAGTTGGAATGTATCCAAATATTGCCAATTCTCCAATCGATGTTTCTTGGTTCCATAAACTAGAATGTGTGTTAGATGTTGTATATAATCCTATTCTTACACGTTTATGTTTTGAAGCACAAGAATTAGATATCAAACGTGTTATTGGATTAGAAATGTTGATTGCGCAAGCAAAATATTCTTTTGAGTATTTTGAAGATATGACATTTGATGATTCTATCATTGATGAAATCAAAAAAGAGATGTTGAAAGATCGTTGTAATATTGTTTTGATTGGTATGCCTAGTGCGGGTAAAACAACAATTGGTAAGATGTTACAAGAAAAGTTAGGAAAGAAATTCGTTGACTTAGATGATATGATCATTGAAAAAGCAGGTAAAACAATCCCTGAAATCTTCCAAGAATCAGGTGAAACTGGTTTTAGAGCCATTGAAACAGAAGTCGCAATTGAAGCTAGTAAAATGAATAATATGATTATCGCTACTGGTGGAGGAGCAATCAAACATAAAGTAAATATGGACTTCTTACGTTTAAATGGAATTACAATCTATATTGATCGTGATGTTGATAAATTAATTAGTTCAGATCCAAATAGACCTCTATCTAGTTCTAAACAAGCACTTCAACAAATGCATAAAGAAAGACAACCACTCTATCAAAAATACGCTGCTTATGTAGCAGATAATAATACAAATATCGAAAAAACAGTAGACGATATTGTAAATGCCTATCACAGCATTTTAATTGACGCAGTAGCGGACTAAACAATTTATAAAAGCTTGGATATATTAGGAATATCTAAAAATAGTTGTGGTTGGCATTATGCAGTAAAGATGTCTAGGATAAA
>CAVFDO010000051.1:0-15986 GCA_963621095.1 bacterium | reverse complement strand
TTTTTCATAAAAGCCTTTCATTTGTTCTCCAAAGATATCAATTTGTACTTGATTACCTGCTTGTAATCTTGTTTCTCTAGTCGTTGTAGTTTGCGGTTCTAAAGGTAAAGAAATTCCTTGTTCTTGAAAAACTTCATTGTTTACCTTTAAGAATGGAAAAGTACGTCCAACGCCTAAATACGCCGTTGCTTGATATGTAATTTCTTTGATTTCTACAGGTGTAACTCCATAGTTTAATGCTGCTTTTACCATTTCATGATAGATATCAATTCCTTGACATCCATGTAATGCTGCTAAGATTGCAATGAATCTTGTTTGATCATCTAAATCATTTTGATTCACTACTTCATCAAAGGCAAAGTTCTCAAATAATTCAGTGAATTCTGGATCTGTTTCTACTAAAGATGGCTCTAAACCAGGAAACATCTTTTCAAAATATTTTTTTGCGTTATCTGTAATACTCATATGAATCTCCTTTTGACAATACTGTAATCCTTTCAATTAAATAGATAAAATCAATTATTGAATCTTATCCATCTGTTTTACTTATAAATGTGTTCATTGAAGTATTTTGTAATTCCATCATTTAATACAGAATTTGTCACAAAGGATGCTTTGTCTTGTACTTGTTTAGAAGCATTCCCCATCGCAACTCCATGTTTTACCAGTTGTAACATTTCAATATCATTTACACCATCTCCAAACGCGTATGTTTCCTCAAAATCAATATTTAATCTTTGATACATTGCTTGGCAGGCTGTTCCTTTTGTATAACCTTTGTTATAAACATCCATACGTATCAATCCTGTATCATACGGAATCATTGTGAAATCTTCTTCTAATAAATGATAACAATTCCACATATCCTCTTGATTAGAAAATAATACACATGAACTAATTGCTTGAACTTGTTCATCTTTAAAATCTTCTACTAGATTTTCTGGTTTATTGCTTGTTCCATGGAACATTTGACGATGTTTGATTTGAAGTGAATCATTTGCACAATCACACCAACATCCATCATGTCCATCAAAGATAGCTTTTCCATTTGTTTTAAGATAAGTGGTTCTTAGTTGATGCACTTGTTCTTTAGAGAATAATTCATCTAATATCACTTCATCACGATAAATAATGTAATGTCCATCGTTACAGATATATCCATCAAATCCAATATCTGTAATTACAGGTGGAACTTTTCCTCTTGCGGTTGCGACGAAAATTAAATTTCCTTCTTTTTGAAAGTTATGTAATGTAGTAACTGTTAATTCTGTTGGTTTGTTTAAACCATTAGGAACATCTAGTAATGTTCCATCAATATCAAAAAATGCTATTTTCATATAACAATCATACACAAAATTGATTGAAATTTTGTTCCAAAAAAGCACCCTTTTCGGATGCCTTCTTGTCTCACTTTACTGTTACGCTTGTAATGTGTGGATTTACTCCATTATACCAATAGAGGAAACCTTCGCAATCTATCGTATCTCCAACTTTTAAGTTTTCTACAGCTTTATATACATCTGTATCTTTTCCACAAAGGTAAGATTCAACAGTGAATGTATATGTGTTACCATCTAGATCAACATTGAAATATAAATCATCACCTTGTGTTCCAGAACCATCATAGTTGTATAAATATGCTACTTCTTTTCCATCAGCATCTTTACTAGCAGATACTGTCAATCCTTTGAAAGAAACCTTTTCATTTTGATGTTTGATTAAGGAATCTTCATCAGCTAATAAACTTGTTACATCTTCTGCTTCAGCGACAAAACTTCCTTCTTCAATTTCAAAAGTTCCGTCTGTGATTTCTACTTCGCCACTCCATTCAGACTTATAACCTGTTACCTTGATTTTTGTTCCTTCTGTTAACTTATCATAATCTTCTTCACTCATTGGTAAGTTATATAAGAAGTAAGCACCATCTTGATCTTGTGTATAGACTGTTGCTTGTCCTACTCCATTATCTTCCCACCAACCTTGTTTTGCTTGAACATAAGATTCGATTGTCACTTCAGAATCAATTGCAGCGCCGCAATATTCTGCATACGTCATAACACCTTCACTCTTTGTTCCATCTTCGATAATTGCTTCTGCAGTTGCACTTGTAGATGCAGAAGAGCTTGTTGTTGTAGCACATCCTACTAGGGATAAAGACGCTACAGTAAGAACAGTTGATAAAATCTTTTTCATTTCTTTCTTCTCCTTTTTTCAACTTTCTATATTAATTCTAGACTTTTTCTGACGAATATTTCTAGAAATAATAACTGTTAGAATACCAACCCACGCAACAGCCAAACTCATCAATAGTATTTTCGCTGTTGTTGGTAGTGGTGTATTTGTATTTGTTGTCTGTGATAATTGATCTAACCGATACAAAGAATTCACATTCGAAAATTCATCTTCTATAAATGCATCATCTACTGTTTGATGACGTCGTACAGCTTTTACCGTATCTTCTATCATCGCCCCTGCCGCATCTCTTAAAGAAGCAGAACCATTAAATACAGGTGTTGTAAATGTATGTTCTACATTTTCTAATAAGACTTTTGTCGCTTCTATCTTTACAGAATAATGATCTTCATTATCTGTACCTTCACTATTTAAATATGTTTTGTATTCTTCTGTATTTCTAGCTTTCGAAGTAACAGGAACATAGCCTTCAGTTTCCGCATATCCTATTTGTACATCGTTTGTTAACAAATATTGTGCAAACAACCATGCCGCTAATACTTCATTAGAATCTGATTTATTAAAGATACAAATGGATGGTCCTTGCGATATCATAAACGGATTATCAGTATCATATTGCGGTACCATTCTAACTTCTGTTTGGAATTGCACCTTATTTTCTTCTGCGATATCTGATAGTGGTGCTTCACTTCCCATCCAAGTAGAACCTGCAGTGGAATCAATTGCGAATATGCATTGCCCAGCATTTAAAAAGTTTGCGGGATATGATGAAATCTTAAAGGTTGAAAAAGCTCCCGTTTCTGCGTGCTCCGCTATCATACCTAAGATTTCTTTTGTAACATCATTGAAGATTTCAATTGTTCCATCTTCTTCAGAATATGATGCTCCTTTTTGTTTTAACATTTGAATCATCATATTATCTGTACTCTTATAAATGAATGGAATCATCACGTTCTGTCCATTCAATGCATATGTTCCATCTTCATTCTTTTTCATTGCCGCTTCAGATACTTCAAAGATATAATCCCATGTTAATACATCAGGTATCTCATATCCCAATTCATGAATATAATCTGCATTCATATATACAACTTCACTAGATCGCATAAATGGTAATGCATAATAGGTATCTTCTAACTTACATTCTTCTAAATATTCTGAAATGATTTCATCTTTAGTTACAGAATCAAATTTCACATCAGTTCCACCAAGGCCATATTTTTCATCATCCATTAATGAATCCAATGGAACAACCGTGTTACTTCCAGATAGATATGTTGCGATATGATCAGGATAAGTAATACATATATTTGGTGTTGTATTTGTAGAGATATTTGTTATGACATCATTGTAGATTTTTGAATAATCTGTATATAGTTTTAGATTCACTTTGATGTTTGGATACAAAGATTCAAAATCTTCAATTGCTTGTTTATAGATTGCTGTTTGGTTTTTGTTTGTATCATTTTTTGCCCAAAAAGTAATTTCATATGTTTTTGTTTCATCAAAAGAATCTGGTAATACAAATTGTGAAGTCGTTTGACTACCATGACAACCTGTTGTTACAAGTAATATTCCACACAACAAAAGTTTGATTAATTTCTTCATCCTTTTGTTCCTCCTCTAGCGACACCTTCCATGATTTTCTTATGAAAGATAATAAATAAGATAATCAGTGGAACAGAAATCACTACAACCGCTGCCATCATCGCCGGAATATTTTCTCTACCAAATCCATTTTCACGGATTTCTTGAATTCCATTTGATACAAGATAATAACTTGCATCATCCGTAATCAATCTAGGCCATACATAACTATTCCAACATTCAACAACTTTTAATATCGTTACAGTTACAACAGTAGGTTTACAGATTGGTAGTAGTACTTTCCATAAATATTTCCAATCGCTTAATCCGTCTACTTTTGCAGCTTTATATAATTCTTCGGGAACTTGTTCAAAGTTTTCTTTTAAAAGATAAATATAAAAGACTGATGTGATAGATGGTAGTATCAATCCGAGAAATGTATTTCTTAAATTCCAATTTGTTATTGTAACAAAGTTTGTAATCACAACTAGTTCATTTGGTATCATCATCAAAGAAAGAAATAATGTAAATACAATATTCTTTCCTTTGAACTTTAATCTCGCAAAAGCATATGCAGCTAAGATTGTCACAAATAACATGACACCTGTTGTTAGAATCGTAAATATTAATGTATTTGAAAAATACTTCGCAAGATCAACTTGTGTGAATGCTGAAATATAATTTTCAATCGTTGGTTCTAATGTATACAATTTAGGAATATATTCCGCATTATAACTTCCATAACTCTTAAAAGAAGTTAATATCATCCAATAGAACGGAAATAAAACAATAATTGCCCAAAGTGTTAAAAACACATGAACGCCCATCTTTTTCACTTTATGACTCATGTTGAATACCTCTATTAGATACTAATAAGTTAATAACTGTAATCGTTAAAACGATTGCGAATAAAATGAGTGCAGCCGCAGAAGCATAGGAAGGATATCCACCACTATTTCCATACAACATATCATATACATACCCTACGATTGTATTCATTCCAGCTGCATTTAAATTTGTACCAAATATCGCAACTTCATCACTATATGCTTTAAAAGCACCAATAAAACCAGTAATGACCAAATACGAAATCATTGGCATAATCATTGGTAAAGTGATCTTCCAGAATGTACGGAAAGGACTTGTGCCATCCACTCTAGCAGCTTTATATAGATTTTTATCTACAGAAGCCAATGCACTTGTTAAGATAAGAATCTTAAAAGGCAAAACAACCCAAATCGTATAAATGCACATCACTAGCATCTTTGCCCAATATGGTCCATCTATGAAATCAACACTATTACCTCCAAAGAATTGAATCAATATATTAATTAATCCATCTGAATACGCAGTCTTCTTAAATAAAATCATAAAAACCAATCCAACTGCTAGTGTATTTGTGACGTATGGTAAGAAATAAATCGTTTGATATAAATCTTTAATCTTTTTCACGGAAGATAAAGCTAACGATATCAATAAAGCTAATAATGTACTTGTTGGAACAGTAATAATGACCAATAAGAATGTATTTTTAACAGCTTGTAAAAAATACGTATCATGTAGAACATAAGAATAGTTGTATAAACCAATTCCGAAATATGTTTGTGATGCAGAATTATATCCTTCTTGAAATGAATAAATTAATACATCAAACAAAGGATAAATCATGAATATTCCTAACAATATCAATGAAGGAAGCAAATATAACCAGGCATGTGATTTTTGTTTATTCATTACTCTGCCTCAAAAGGAATTCTTTCTTCCTTTTCTGCATCAAACAAGAATAGTTTATTTGGTTTGATATCGAATGAAATCGTATCTAATTTTGTATCAATCTTTGTTTCTGAAGGAACAATCATTCTTACATATTCACCTTGCATACCTTCATGTTCACAAATCACACTTGTATCTCTACCTAGCTTTTCAATACGCTTTAATTGGCATTGAAAACGACCCGTTTCATCTTTTTCAAATCCTTCTGGACGAATTCCAACAATAACATCTTGATCATCAAGATTTATATTCATAACAGAATCATTTCCAATATACAATTGGTGTTCTTTAATATATCCATTGAATACATTGATTGCCGGTGTTCCTAAAAACTTCGCAACAAATAAATTCTTTGGATCATCATAAATCTTTTGCGGTCTATCAATTTGTTGAAGAACTCCACTTTTCATAACAACCATCAAATCAGAAATAGACATTGCTTCTTCTTGATCGTGTGTTACAAATACAGTTGTAATGCCTGTTTCTTTTTGGATTCTACGAATTTCTTCTCTTGTTGATAAACGTAGACGTGCGTCTAAATTACTTAATGGCTCATCCAATAATAAAACCTTAGGCTCTTTTACTAACGCTCTAGCAATCGCAACACGTTGTTGTTGACCACCTGATAGCTCAGATGGTTTACGATCCATCAAGTTTTCTATTTGAACTAGCTTGG
Organism: bacterium; assembly: GCA_963621095.1. Taxonomy (GTDB): domain Bacteria; phylum Bacillota_I; class Bacilli_A; order Erysipelotrichales; family Erysipelotrichaceae; genus Bulleidia. The sequence continues at coordinate 9,757 of CAVFDO010000051.1, read as the reverse complement.
CAACATGCATTGCCTTTGCTTCCATTTCTTCTTTGGATAGTCTATCTTTTCCTTTTCTATTTTCTAAAGGAAATAAAATATTCTTCTTCACTGTTAAATGTGGATATAACGCATAACTTTGAAATACCATACCAACATCTCTTTTTTCAACAGGAACATTTGTGATATCTTGATCACCAAAATAGATTTGTCCTTCTGTTGGTTCTTCTAAACCACAAATCATATTTAATGTTGTACTTTTTCCACATCCACTAGGTCCTAAAAGTGCCACTAATTTCCCGTCTGGAATTTCAAAACTAAAATGATCCACTGCTGTAACTGGATATGCTTTCTTCTCATAAGATTGAAATACTTTTGTTAGGTCTTTTAATACAATCTTCATCTTATCCTCTTATAGTCATTTTGACTCTATCTCTGTATATTATACTAAATAACAAGAAAAATGAATCAATAAAGTTAAAATTCATTCATTTCATTAAATTCAGTTTTTTATTTTCATTTCTTTAAATATTTTTTGAATGTTCTTTGTTTTCTTGAATTTATTTTTAATTTTATGAAATATTTTTTGAAATTTGAAACTTTTTGTGGATTTTCTTACATTATTTGATGTAAAATTTTCATCATGAATGTTACTTCATTCTGAAAGGGGAATTGAAATGAAAGACAAATTCATGAATGGTCTTCTCACTTTAGCAGGGAAGATGCAACAAAATGCGGTACTTTCCGCAATCAAAGATGCATTTATTGATAACATGCCTGTTGTCATTTGGGGTGCATTTTGTACATTGATTCAATACGTTGTATGTCAAACAGGAGGTGTAACTGATCCTAAGACTGGAGAGTTGATTTACTACATTTCTTTAGCGAATGTACCTGGTTTATCATTCTTAGAATCTTTAACGCCAATCTTCACGACTGCTAACTATGGTTGTATGAACTTTATGGCAGTTTCAATCTGTGTATTAGTAGCTATGCGTTACGCTGAAAATATTGGTCACGGAAACGATAAAACTGTTCCAGCTGTCGCAATTGCTTCATTTGTTACATTGATCAACACAACAGCTTCCACAACAACAGATAGTGGAGAAACAGTAACAATTTCTTCTGTTGTATCTTCATCTTATACAAGTGCTACTGGTTTGTTTGTAGCGTTATTAGTTGGGATCTTAGCTACATTGTTATATGTAAAGCTTGTTGATTCCGGAAAATTAAAAATCAGTTTACCTGATTCAGTTCCACCAAACGTATCTCAATCATTCGCTGTATTATTCCCTACAATTATTACAGTATTGATTGTTTCTATCATCGGATTTATCGCTTCACTATTTGGTTTAACAGTATTCGAAATCATCTCAACAATCATGAAGCCAATTGAAGCTATCATGACAGGTCTGCCTGGATATTGTGTCATTATTATGTTGATGCAATTACTATGGTGGTTTGGTATTCACGGTTCTAACGTATTAGGTGCTGTTGTAACACCATTCATGACAAAAATGATGGCTCAAAACTTAGAGCTTTACCAAGCTGGTACAGGCGTTACTGCTTCTGGTGTTTATTATAACGCTGAAAGTGGATATAACTTGATTGCGAGCCCATTTGTATCTGGTTGGTTCAACCCATCAGGTGCAGGTATTACAATTGGTTTATTGATTGCGATTTTACTTTTCTCTAAACGTGAAGACTACAAAGCAATCGCAAAACTATCTCTACCATGCGGAATCTTCAACATCAACGAACCAGTTATCTTTGGTATCCCAATGGTTATGAACCCACTATTAGGTATCCCATTCTTCTTAGCTCCACTCGCTACTGTAATCTTAGGTTATGTTGTACAGTCCACAGGTCTATGTCCTTTATATGTTATTGACGTACCTTGGACAACACCAGCAGGTATCTTTGGATTCTTAGCATCTGGCGGTAATATTATGGGTGCAGTATGGCAGCTTGTAATCATCATTGGAGCTTCCACATTGATCTACACACCATTTGTTATTGCGTCTAACAAAGAAGCTGTAGAAGCATAATTACCAAAAGAACTTTCCAAAACAGAAAGTTCTTTTTTAGTCCTCGTTAAACACAATAATATCTTGAATGATTGAGAATAGTTCATTTGTTAGAGGTATGAGACGATTTGGATCTTCTGTGACATCTAATGAATATACTTCAATATCTTGAATTTCATTTTTCTTGATTTCACATCCATACAGGGCAGATTCTTCATCTGTTACATCAAAGACAAACAGATTCCCATACTTTTTCGATTTCAAAAGATATTGTACTTTTAATCTGCTCATATCTTTAAACTCTTCTAATTCCTTTACTTCAGATAAATCTTTCGTATCCACTTCCATTAAAAATAATGATTCAAATTGAGAATATTGCATCTCAATTCCATTTGTTGTAACTGTTTGCCAATCTTCTTCTTTTAAGATTGTAGATATTGGAGTAGACGTTATTTCTTCTACACTTGTAGAAGAATCTACAGTCTTTTCTGTCGAACAAGCACACAGAAGAAGCAATAAACACAATAACAATTTATTCATTAAAGTTGCTCCGTTGTTGATCCAGAAATATAACTTGTCTTCCCATTTGATACCACTTTTAATGTAACTGTCGCAACTGCGTAAATTGTATTTCCTGTAGTTCTGTATGAAACATTAGCCGACTCAACACTATATGAAGTAATACCGCTCACATTTACATAGTAAGTATGATTAAGATTAACATTCGTGATAGAATATGTGCCTTTTTCATATGTCCCCTTTACAGAAAACATCACAATTGCATACCCACCATTTTTACAGCTTGCATAAACTGAAAAATTTTTATTTACAGGGATTATTTGGCCACAAGGTTGAATATGATTAGAACACATTAGCTCTGTTGCATTAATTATTGTTCTATTTATTCCGCACATGCAAAACACAACCGCGCTCAATGTTGCCACAAAAATTTTTATGATTTTTTTCATATATTAATTCACCTAGCCTTTCATTTTATTCTTAATTAATAATCGTAATATTGAACTATTCTTTGTTGCGTACCATCAGGATATGTAACTGTTATATAGTAAAAAACCTTAACTTTAGATGAATTATAGCTAATGTCAGCACTCGCCGTAATAGGATATTTACATGAATAAGAAAAATTTAAACTATCAGAAATTGCATTGCCTGATGAGTCCATATTAACCACTCCATTAACTTTTATTGTAATTGTAAAGTTCCCATATTTGCTTGAGCCAACTGAAATACCATTTGTAGCATTAACTTGTCTTGCTCTACTTCTAGCAACTACATAATTTGACAACTCTAATACTTCTGTTCCTTTTGCCGAAATGATTTTGGAATTTGCTACAAATATAAACATCCCTAGAGTAAAAATTATTAATCTCTTATTTTTCATAACCTCCACCTCACAAAAATACCTAAAGAGACTTTAATGATGTTAGTGAAAAAACAATAATTATTGTTAATTAAATAATAATGTTATATAAAAAAAAGTCAACAGAGTACTGTTACCAAACAATTCTCTATTGACTTTTCATTTACTTTAACGGAATTCTAACATAGTATTCTTCATCATCTTCATGATGAAGATAACCACCATTATTTAACATTGTTTTAAAAGATGCAGGATTGTCTTTATGACAAGATAAATAGATTTCATCTTCTTGAACTACATCTTTAATTTCTTCTAGTAATAGATGTAATCCTTTTGTGGCATATCCATTTCTACGATAATCTTTTAATACACAATATCCGATATGACCAGCATTTTCTTTTAACCATTTATTCAAATAATGTCTGAAATGGAATACACCAACAATATGATTATCATCCCATAAGAAATATGTTGTATCTGGTACATATCCAGCTCTTAAATCAATGCCTTTAGACGCATTAATGAAAGATGGTAATATCTTATTTTTGAATTCTTCAAACGTACAATTTGAATATTCATTTGTAAAACCATTTTCATTTAGCGGCAAATTGGTAATTACATCATATTCTTTTTGGATATCCGATAGGTTTGCTTGTTTTAGGTATAACATTATAGTTCCTTATCAACTGCGTATGTTCCAGGATATACTTCTGTATTATCTTTTACTGTAGTTTTTCCATATAAATATGTATTTGGATGTACAATCACATCATGTCCAAATGTAACCTTTGGACCAATATATGTATTTTTAGGATCTACAAGTGTAACGCCTTCTTTCATCCAATGTAGATTGATTCTATCTCTTAGATATTCAGATGCTTCAGCTTGTGCTACACAATCATTGATGCCTTCTACTTCACGCCAATCATCACACGGAATGGCTACAACTTTCTTGCCTAAAGATTGTAAGATTTCTACTAAATCTGTTAAATAATATTCGTGTTGCGCATTATCATTCTTGATCAATTTTAATCCTTCGAATAAAGATGCATTCTTGAAAGCATAGATGCCAGTATTGATTTCCCTTACTTTCTTTTCTTCTTCACTTGCATCTTTAAATTCTACAATCTTTTCAACAGTACCATCTTCTCTGCGAATGATTCTTCCATATGCACCATTATCATCCGGAACCGTTGTTAAGACTGCCATATCTGCATCACCTAATTGTTCATATAGCTTTTTATATGTTTCACTTCTAACACAAGGACAATCACCAGAAGCTACGATTGTAATACCGGATTCATTTTCTAATTGTCTAGCTTGCATAACAGCGTGACCTGTACCAAGTTGTGGTTCTTGTACCGCAAATTCACATTGTCCTTCTAAAGCTTTTTCTACAAGTTCATGTTGATAACCAACAATTGTAACGATTCTATCACATCCAGCTTCTTTCAACGAATCGATTACTAGTTTTGCCATTGGTTCATTTAATATCTTATGTAATACTTTAGGTAGTTCAGACTTCATTCTTGTTCCTTTACCACCTGCCATGATAATTGCGTTTTTCATTTTATCTCCCCATTCTAGAATCTACGATTCTTGTCTTACGGACAAAATACTTCTTATCTTTTAGATCCATCATTGTTTCATTTAATAATGCTTTATCTCTTGTGATACCAAATACAGTAGATCCACTACCCGACATTAATACCCCATCAAATCCTCTACTTGTTAGTTCTTCTTTCACGTTTCGAATATCTTCAACGAGTTGAATTGCGGCATCTTCTAAACTATTGCCTAATGCATCTAATACACCTTGATAGTCTGCAGTCATGAGCGCATCTTTCATCTTTTGACAATCAGGATGATGAGGTTCTGTACTATCCACAATTTCAAATGCTTCTTTTGTGGATACACCTTTTCTTGGTTTTACTAACAAAACATCAAAGTCTGCGATACAAGGAAATGGTGAGATAATTTCTCCAATTCCTTCTACATAAGCAGGTTTGTTAATCAAACAAAATGGAACATCTGCCCCAACTTCTTTTCCAACAGAAATCATATCCTCTTCGCTCATATTCAAACGTAACATACGATTGATGATACGAATCGCGGCCGCTGCATCTGCACTTCCCCCAGCAAGTCCTGCACGAGTAGGAATATGTTTTTGTAAGATACATTCAAAACCCAAATCAAAATGATATCTTTCTTTCATAACATTGATTGCCTTGATGATTGTATTTTTATCATTTACTGGAAGATAACTTCGATTCAAAGAAAGTGTCGTTTCTCTTGCCGGATTCATTTCTAATAAATCATAAAAATCAATTGGAACCATGATCATCTTTAATTCATGATATCCATCATCTCTTCTACTCGCTACATCAAGACATAGATTAATTTTTGCGTATGCTCTTTCTTTCATAAAGTTGCCTCATATAATCGTTTCAATGTATCAACATCTAATTCCTGTGCTCTTACACCAAGAGGAACATTTACAGATTCCATTACTTGTTTTGTTTTATCTGAGTCTTTTAAATATTCTTTTAAATTGTTATAGAGTGTTTTTCTTCTTTGTTTAAAACAAGCTCTTACAAATTCAAAGAAATCATTTAAATTGATTGTTAGATCAACATTCTCTTTTCTTGAGAACTGAATGATAACGCTATCTACCTTAGGTGATGGATTAAAACTTCTTCCAGGAACTGTAAATAGTTTCTTCACATCATATAGATATTGTCCTTCAACAGATAATGCACCATATTCACTATCATTTGGTTTCGCAATAAAACGATCACCAACTTCTTTCTGCATCATTACTGTAATATATGGAATCGCATCTCCAATATCAAATATCTTAAATAAAACAGGTGAAGTTATATAATAAGGAAGATTCGCACATACAGTGACTTGTCCATATTGTTCTTTTAATTCATTCACTTTTTCTTTTACATCTGCTTTCAAGAAATCTTGTAAGATGATTTCTACATTATCATACGCAGATAAAGTATCTTCTAGGATTGGTGGTAATGATTCATCAATTTCATAAGCTACTACTTTTTGAGAATGTATCGCTAATTGTTCTGTCAAAGACCCAATGCCAGGTCCAATCTCAATTACAGCACCTTCACAATGTGCTTCTCTTGCGCATCTTTCTACAATAATTGGATCCACTAAAAAATTCTGTCCAAAGCCTTTTTTCGCATGGATTCCATATTTTTCTAATATTTCTTTTGTACGTGATGGTGTTGATATAAATTTTGTCATTCTTCTATAACCTGTCTTATTTCTTCTTTTGTGAGATGTAAAAAGTTCATTCTTCTTAACATTGTCTTAGCGTTTCCACTACCAATATGGAAATGTTCTCCAACTTTATCTCTTAATGTAGAACTATTTGCTTGTCCACTCAAGCCTAAATCTATCATATCATTCATAGTGAGAGTTGTTTCAACATCTTGATATGTCATTAGATTTTCTAGTGCTTCGTTTAATACATCAAATTCCGCATGTTCTACGCCAACTTTTTTATCTGTCTTTGCATCTTTTTTCATCACAAATGCATTTTTACAACCTGGAACATATTGATTAACTGCATTACGTATTCTATTTCCCGGGGAATCTGGATCCGTAAACACAATCACACCACGGCTCTTTTGTGCGTGTTTGATTCTTTCTAAAACTTCTTTGCCCAAACTCGTTCCACCTGTTTCAATCGTATCACAATCAAAATACTTTCTGAGTTTTTCTGTATCATGACGTCCTTCTACAACGATAACTTCTTGAATCTTTTTCTTCACTTGCATTGTAGAAACCTCTGCCAATTATCCATAACAACTTTTGCCATATGTTCTTCTGATACACCTCTTACTTCAGCTATTTTTTGTAAGATATATGGAATATTGGAAGGATCATTTCTTGTTCCGCGTACTGGAACAGGCGCCATATATGGGCAATCCGTTTCCGTTAATAAATATTTCTCATCAATTGTTTGTGCTACTTCAACCGCATGACGTGCATTTTTAAATGTCAAAGCTCCACCCAAGGCAATATAATATCCAAGTTTATTGAATTCAATTGCCATTTCTTTTGTTCCAGAAAAACAATGTAATAATCCTGGTGTTTGATATTGTTTCATAATATCAAATGTGTCTTGGATTGCATCTCTTGAGTGTACCGCAATTGGTTTATGTAAAGATTTTGCTAATTGAATTTGTTTAATAAATAATTCTTTTTGTTTATTTCTTGTTTCTATATCTTTTACCCAATGATATTCAAGACCAATTTCTCCAATAACTGAGATTTCTTTTCTTGAGGCAATCTCAACAAAATCATTCCAATCTTGATCTGTGATTTTATCCACATCTTCAGGAAAAATACCTGTGGCTATTACATATCTTTCTGGATCTCTTTTTACAAATTCAATTGCACGTAGTGCTTCATCCTTATTTAATGTAATAATCATGATGTGTTTCACATTCTTTTCATTACATTTGTTTATTACATCTTCAAGATCTTCTTGAAATTCTTCTCCCATTAAATGTGCATGTGAATCTAAATACTGTATTTCATTCATATCATTTACCCAAACAAAATCTAGAGAAGATTTCATCTAATAAATCTTCTTTACCAACTTCACCTGTGATTTCTTTCAAAGAAGTCCATGCTTTTTCTAAATCAATTGTAACCAAATCCAATTCCATTCCATCTTCTAATGTCTGTAATGCGTTATGCATACTAGCTTCAGCTTGTAGAGCTAATCCAATTTGTCTTTCATTATTCAATGTATCTGTTGTTGCCAAATACAATTCATTCTCATACTTTTGTTTGATTGCATCTGTTAATTCATCAACATCACCATTGATTGCGGAAATAGAAATTCCTTCATGAACAATTGATTTATCTTTCTTATTATATACAACGATACGATTTTTATTTTCAGTCATTGTTAATAACTGATGATCTTCTTCTGCTAATTCTTGTGAACCATCCAACACAACAATCACAAGTTCTGCCTTTTCCAACGCTTGTAAAGATTTATCAATACCAATCTTTTCAACAACATCATCAGATTCATGAATCCCAGCTGTATCAATTAAATTTAAAGTGATTCCATCTAATCGAACTGTACCTTCTACAATATCTCTTGTTGTACCTGCGATATCTGTAACAATCGCCTTGTCTTCTTCTAATAACGCATTCAACAAAGATGACTTCCCTACATTTGGTCTCCCCAAAATAACAGTATCAATCCCTTCTCGAATATTCACCGCTTTCTGCGCTTCATCAATGATTTTATGAATATCATTTAACCATTTCGTTGCCATTGGTAAGATTTCTTCTTCTGTTAATTGATGTACATCATCATATTCTGGATAATCAATATTCACTTCAATATTAGAAATAATTTGTGTTAGATCTTCTTCTAATGGTTTTAATATTTTAGAAACAGAGCCTTTTAAAGAATGAATTGCGCTCTTCGCATTCACTTCATCACGTGCATTGATCAAATCATTCACACCTTCAGCTTGCGATAAATCCATCTTCCCATTCAAAAAAGCACGTTCTGTAAATTCTCCACGTCTTGCCATACGTGCACCACTACCAATAACCAAAGATAGTATCTTTCTAGTAATGTATAAACCACCATGGCATCCTATTTCTATTACATCTTCACCTGTATAAGAACGAGGTGCTCTAAAAATAGATACCAAAACATCATCAATGGATTCTCCATTTTCCTTGATTGTGCCATATGTAATCGTATATCCATCTTTATTTGATAAATCTTTTCTTATTAACTTTTCAGCAATCTCAACCGCATCATCTCCAGAGATTCGAATCACTGAAACTGCCCCTGTTGCATTTGCGGTCGCAATCGCCGCTATCGTATCATTAAACATTGTCATATCGCTTAAAGTTTAACACAGTTTTCTAAAAGAATCTGAGGTTTCATACAATTAACAAGAAAAGGCACATACAAGTACATGCCTTATGAAACAATATATTTACAACTCCCATTATCTATATCACAGCTAAAATATCTCATTCCTTGATTTCCATAACAACTTCCAATGATTTGATTATGCCATATTCGAACAATTGTAGAATATTCTGAATCATTTAACGCAATCGGCATCGCACCTTCTGTGTTTTCTCCTAAACTATCATATGGAATAATTTCTTTAATTAATTGTCCATTCCAATCATAGATGTGATATTTTGTATGTTCTTCATTTACAGTTGTAGCGTAAATGTATTCATCATTAAAATAATCAATAATCTGATTCTCCAATGTGAATTTTACTTCTCCTGTTTGAAAGTCTTTGATATGCGATGTCATCATATTAGATGAATCATCTATCGTATAACT
>CAVFDO010000050.1:0-16039 GCA_963621095.1 bacterium | reverse complement strand
TATTAGTTGTGTTGTATTTATTGTTGATTTAATTACGAAATATATTATTCAAAATCATATTGCGTTACAGAATATAGAAATCATAAAAGGTTTTTTCTCTTTAACATATGCTGAAAATACTGGAATGGCTTGGTCACTATTATCTGGAAAACAAGCTTTTCTATCAATTGTATCAGCGATTGCGATAGGTGTAATGATCTATTATGTTGTTGCGAAAAATGTTGATAGATTAACTAAAGTGGCTTTAGCGTTGATGATTGGTGGAGCTGCAGGTAATTTGTTTGATCGTTTGTTTTTAGGATATGTTAGAGATTTCTTGGATTTCATTATTTTTGGATATGATTTTCCGATATTTAATGTGGCAGATAGTGCTTTGACAATAGGTGTTATCTTATTGATCATTGCTTCATTTATAGAAGATAAAGGTGGAAAATGAGTTATAAAGAGTGGATCGTAGAAGAAAGTGGAAGCCGCTTAGATAAATATCTAAGTGAGAATAGTGATTTATCTAGAACTAGAGTACAAGATCTTGCGAAAGATAAAAAGATTTTTGTGAATGGGAAAGTGGAGAAATCATCTTATAAAGTTATTGAAGGTGATCAGATATCATGTGATGTTCCAAAAGATGAAACATTAAATGTAGAACCAGAAAATATTCCTTTAGATATTTTATATGAAGATGAAGATATCATTGTTATTAACAAACCTAAAGGAATGGTTGTTCATCCTGCACCTGGAAATTATAGTGGAACATTAGTAAATGCTTTACTTTATCATTGTAAAGATTTGTCTGGTATCAATGGAATGATTCGACCTGGTATCGTGCATCGTATTGACAAAGATACAACTGGTTGTATTGTTGCGTGTAAAAATGATTTAGCACATAACGCTATCGCAAAACAGTTAGAGAATAAAACATGTCATAGAGAATATATTGCCTTGGTTGATGGGAGTATCGCTAATGAAGCGGGTGTCATTGACGCACCAATTGGTAGAGATCGTAGAGATCGTCAAAAGATGACAGTTACACCTACTAATTCAAAAGATGCTAGAACGCATTTTGTTGTGAAGGAAAGATTTCAACATCATACGTTGATTGAATGTTCTCTAGAAACAGGAAGAACACACCAAATTCGTGTACATATGAAATATATTAATCATCCAGTAACAGGTGATGAAAAATATGGACGAAAATGTAAATTAATGGATACACAAGGACAATGCTTACATGCATATAAATTAACGTTAAAACATCCAAGAACACATGAAGTGATGTCATTTGTTGCACCATTACCTGAATACTTTGAAAATCTTTTAGATCTTTTAAGAAAAGAGGAAAGCTGATGAAAAATTCTAATATATTAACTTGGGATGAATATTTTATGGGATTGGCCCATCTATCTGCATTACGTTCTAAAGATCCAAATACACAAGTAGGTGCCGCAATCGTTGATGAAAATCATCGAGTTGTTTCCGTTGGGTATAATGGATTTCCAACAGGTGTTAGTGATGAAGAATTTCCTTGGGGAAGAGATGGTGGCGTTTTAGATTCTAAGTATGCCTTTGTTGTACATGCGGAATTGAATGCGATTTTAAATTCACAAAGAAGTGTTAGAGGATGTACAATCTATGTATCTTTATTTCCATGTAATGAATGTGCGAAAGCAATCATTCAATCTGGAATTAAAAAGATTGTTTATGAATCTGATAAATATAATGGTGTTGATACAAATATTGCATCAAAACGTATGTTAAAAGCAGCTGGTGTTGAATTAGTACGTATTTCTAATACAATTTCCATTCGAGTAGAAAAGAAAGAAAATATAGAGAAATAGTATTTATACACAATCGTAATTTTTATGTTATACTATTTACGGTTAGATAAGACTAACTAAGGGCAATATTATGACACTTTTGATTGCGATTGGAAGCGTTGCAGGGTTCATTGCGTTACGGACTACTGTAAAAAACTACGCAAAGAAGTGAAAGATAGGAGACTTTGATCTCCTTTTTTTCATAATAAAAAAGTGTAGTAGAAACTACACTCATCTGTTTTCCATTGCGTATTTGATTCTTTCCACTGCTTTTTGCAATTCTTCATCACTTGTTGCGAAAGAAAAACGTACATGATCCTTATCATTTGGAGAGAATGCACTTCCTTGTACACTGGCAACATGTGCTTTTTCTAATAAAAAGTTAGCAATTTCTGTACTATTTTCAAATCCATCAAATCTTACCCATGCATAGAAAGCACCTTCAGGCTTACATGCGGTAATTCCAGGAATTTTATTTAAAGAATCAATAAAATAATCCCTTCTTCTTTGATATGCTTGGCGCATTCTTTCAATATCTTCATAACAATTTAAAGCGACAACGCCACCATATTGAATAAACTCATTTACACAAGTAATTGAATGAGAATAAACTTTATTCATTAACGTAATGTTATTTTTAGATGCGATGATATATCCCATTCTCCATCCTGTCATCGCATATCCTTTAGAAAATCCAAATACTGATATTACGTAATCTTGAATATTCTTTTTTGATGCAAGTGAATAGTGAGGATGTTCATAAATTAAATGTTCATACATTTCATCCATAACGATATGAACTTGTGTTTGGTTAATATAATTTTCTAACTCATTTAATTCTTTTTCAGATAAATCATGTCCTGTAGGATTGGAAGGGGAACAAAGAATGACTAATTTTGTTTTATCTGTTGTGACTGATAAAAGTTTCTCCTTTGTGATTGAAAAATTATCCGATTCATCTAGTTCTAAAAAGATAGGAGTCGCTCCATTTACTCGAATCATAGATTCGTAAGATACCCAAGCTGGAGAAACGATAATAACCTCATCACCTGCATTTAGTAATGCTTGCATGCATAGAAATAAAGAATACTTACCGCCAGGAGTTAAAATGATTTGAGATGGATCTATTTCGATATGATTTTCTCTTTGTAATTTCTCTACGATTCCTTGTCTTAACTCAGGAATCATTCCACCCGCAACATAGTGTGTTTTACCTTCATTTAATGCTTTGATTGTTGCATCTTTGATTTTTTGTGGCGTATCAAAATTAGGTTCACCACCTGCAAGATTTACAATATCAATCCCTTCACTTTTCATGAGTTTTGCTTTATCATTCATTTGAAGGGTAGCACTTGGTGCTAATTGTATAACATTTATATTACCTAATTCTTTCATATATTTACGCTTTCTTATAGTTTCCTAATAGACGGAATGTAGATGCTTTTCGTTTTAATTCATCAATAGCTTGTGATACAGTTTTGTCTCTAATGTTTCCAAGAAAATCAATGTAAAAGTAATAATTCCAATTTTCTTCTTTGATTGGTCTAGATTCGATTTTTTCTAAATTGACACCATATAACGTTGTTACTTGTAACATGTTTGATAAAGAGCCAACTATATGAGGTAGGGTAAACATAACAGAAACTTTATCACTATTTTCTGGTGAAATGAATTCTCTAGAAACGACCATAAATCTTGTTTTATTTGTTTTGTCATTTTGAATTGCAGGCTGAATCATTTCTAAATCATATAATTTACATGCGAGTGACGATGCAATTGCGGCTTTTGATTTGTCATTTTCTGTAGCGACATATTGTGCGGCCATTGCGGTATCTTTATATGGCATTGGTGACATATATCGATGATTAAAAAAGAAATCAGAAGACTGTGCGAGTCCTTGTGGATGAGAATATACTTCTCGAATATCTTCCATTTTACATCCTTTAACACCCATTAAACATTGGTCAACATTAACTGCAGTTTCACCAACAATATAGAAACCATACTTTCGTATTAAATCATAGTTATCATTGATGGAACCAGTGGATGAGTTCTCGATTGGTAATACACCATAATCAATATCACCATTCTTTAATGCAACATAAACATCTTCAAATTCTGGATAACCAATTGTTTTAACATCATCAGTGAAGAAATTCTTACATGCTTGTTCAGAAAATGCACCAGAAACACCTTGATAACCAACGGTAGGTGAAAGTTTGAATTTTGTTTTATATTTCTTTTGATCACTTAAAGTAATAACTGAGTTAATCAAAGAATCAATAGCAGAATTATCGTGTTCTGTTAATGATATTCTTTTTTTGACGAGTGATAAAATTTCATCATCTAATTGTTCTAAAGATTGCTTTGTATCCATAAATCGTACCTCTTCGTATGCATAATAGAATACGACGAAATATGTATTTTGAAAAGAAAAAAGAGTCATCAATTTGATGACTCTTAGCATACCTAAACGATTATCTGTTGTAGTATTCAACGATGAGGGATTCATTGATTTCCTGATTGAGTTCATTTCTTTCAGGAAGTCTTACAAATGTACCTTTCTTGTTTTCCTTATCTACATCAACAAATGCTGGAGTAGAAATATTGGATTCAAGAGATTCGTTGATAACAGCGAAGTTTTTAGCATTTTCACGAACAGAAATTACTTGACCTGGCTTGATTTCTGCACTTGGAATGTCTAACTTCTTACCATCTACTTCGATATGACCATGGTTAACGAGCTGTCTAGCTGCTTTTCTTGTTCTAGCAAATCCCATACGATAAACAAGATTATCTAATCTGGATTCAAGAAGAACTAAGAAGTTTACACCTGCCATACCATCCATCTTGGATGCCTTATGGAACAAGTTAGCAAACTGCTTTTCGTTTAAACCATACATGTTACGAACTCTTTGCTTTTCACGAAGCTGTGTTCCGTAACCACTTAGTTTGATACGCTTTGTTGGACCATGTTGTCCTGGAGCATAAGTTCTTTTCTTTAGCTCTTCGCCTGTTTCTAAGATGGAGAAGCTTAAGCGTCTAGACTTCTTCCAAACAGGACCTGTGTAACGTGCCATGTGTTATTCCTCCTTATGACATAAGCGAAACAACAACAGGTATAGATCATCATTAAGGAGTGTTGTTATAATGACATTTCGCTGTTTCAGCTCAGTTACTTTGCCTAGATCTAATCTTAACAACGCTTTTGCTTAAGACTCTATAAGCTGCTATTATTTGACGCAACAAAGATTATATGCATTGAAATAAAATTCGTCAATAATATTCTTTCATATTTCATGAAAAGAATGTTTATGTTAAAATGATATGGATTGAAAATGATGTGAAGAGGTATAAGAATGAATAAAGTTTTAAGTATTATCTCCGATATAAGAGTAGTTATTGGTATTGCAGTGCTAGTTTTGATATTAGCGGCATGGTTAATTATTGAAAAGATTCGTACTAAAAAATTTCGTAAAGAATTAGAAGGATTAGAAAAAAGATATAATGATATCAAGGCAATTCCGTTAACCTTTAAAATGAATAAAGCTGTAACTGCTGCTCGTTCTAATGCGGAAGCTGCAGAAAAAGTAAATGAAGCTAAAAAGAGCTACGATTCTACACAAGCTTCTTTAAAAAAGATTTCTGCGACTTTAGCGAATTGTGAAGATGCAATTCTTTTAGGTAAACTTCGTAAAGCAGATAGCTTAATGACTGAATTAGAAACTGATGTTTCTTTAACAACAAAAGAAGCAGGGGATTTAGATGCATATTTAGATGAAATCCTTGCGAAAGAAACAGCACAACGTCAAGAAGTAACGACATTAAAGAATCGTTTTCGCGCATTAAAATCTACTGCACAAGAAAATGCTTCAAAACTTTCATACAATTGGAATTCTGTTGAAACAAAGATCACTGACACTGAAAAAATGTTTTCCACATTTGAAGATTGGATGTATTCTTCTGATTATGAACGTGCAAATAAGGAATTAGAAGCAATTCAAGTAAGCATGCAAGAATTAGAAAGCATGTTGGATGATATGCCATACTTATTAGAAGATGCACGTGGTGTGGTTCCTAATATGTTAGAAACATGTGCGAAGGAATATAAACGTAATCAAAGTCGTGGCGTATATCAAAAACATTTAGATGTAGAAAAGAATTTGAACATTCTTACACAAGCATTAAATGAAGATTTAAAGAAATTGAAAGAAGGTAAAACTGCAGGTGTACAAGAAAACCTCAATACATATAAAGAACGCATTACACAATTATCATCTTCTATTCATTCTGAATCTGTAGCGTATGATCAAATGAAATCTTTGACAAAAGACACAGAAGAATTATTTGAAGAAACAAATAAAAATGCGAAGTATGTTATATCTGAATTAAGTGCTTCTTCCGAAAAATATGGATTACAAGCATTAGTACCTGAAGCTACAAAACAAAATGATTCTTTGACTAAACTTAATACATTACGTTTATCTGTTTTGGATACGGAAAAGAATTATAATATGCCAGCTACAATGGTTATTACAAATATCTCTGATTTGAATCAAAAGGTAAATGCTGTTAATCATTCATTTATTGATATGAAGAGTCGTATTGAAATGGCTACAGGTGATGAAGATCGTGCTAGTAAACAACTTACTAAATTACAAATCATCATGAATTTGATGCAAGTTAAGATTCGTAAGTATAAGTTACCAAATATTTCTGAACAATATGAAGATGACATGCGTAAGGCATATGAATATATTCGTTCTTTAGATGGATTAATGAAAGAAAGTCCTATTAACATGCAGTTATTAAATTCTACTTTACAAGAAGCATTAGATTTTATTTATAAACTTTATAACAACGTAAATAATGTTGTAGGTACAGTAGTAATGGTTGAAAATACAATTGTATTTGGAAATCGTTATCGTTCTACGTATGCAGATATCGATTCCGAATTAACTAGAAGTGAGTTATGTTTCAGAAATGGTGAATATACAAAAGCTTTAACGATTGGTATAGCTACGATTGAAAAGATTCATCCTGGTAATTATGAAGATATGATCAAGGAGAATTCAAAAGGTGCGTAATAGAGTTTATTTTGATAACGCTAGCACAACGAATATTCATCCTGAAGTGCTAGAAACTTATACTTCATTATTAAAGAAGTACTATGTAAATTCTGAATCTATTTATAATGAAGGAATAGAAGTAAGTCAAATGTTAGAAAAGGCCCGCCGAGCAATCGCCGGGCTTTTGGGAGTTTCTTCTCAAGATATAATTTTTACTTCAGGTTCAAGTGAATCAAATACTTCCGCAATCAAAGGTGTTTGTGCAGCACAATTAAATAAGAAACATATTATTACAACAAATATAGAACATTCTTCTATTATGAATTGTTGTAAACAAATGGAAGAATTATTTGGCTATCGTGTTACTTATCTTCCAGTAAATCATGAAGGTAAAGTTACTTTACAACAAGTGAAAGACGCATTGGATGAGGATACAGCGATTGTTTCAATCATGTATGTTAATAATGAATCTGGATCAATTAATCCAATTGTTGAAATTAGTGAATATGTGAAAAAACATTCTCATGCCTACATGCATGTTGATTTAACTCAATCAATAGGTAAAGTGCCACTAGATTTATCAAGTGTGGATTTAGCTTCTATATCTGCACATAAATTAGAAGGCTTAAAAGGAAGTGGGATTTTAGTAAAAAAATCTTTTGTTCCTTTTGTTCCTTTAATTAATGGTGGTGAACAAGAATATGGATTGAGAGGTGGTACAAGTAATGCACCTGTTGATATGGTCTTTGCGAAAACACTTCGTTTAGCTTTAGAAAATGGGGAAAAGTATCATCCTTTGATTCAGGAAATGCATGATTGTTTAATTGAAGGTTTAAAACAAATTGAAGGTGTTGAAATTAATTCACCTGAAGATGCGATAGCCTCAACGGTTAATTTCTCATATGAGAATATTCCAAGCGAAGTCATGCAAAATGCATTAAATGAATGTGGATTTATGGTGAGTGCTAGAAGTACTTGTGATTCTAAATCTATAAATCCTAGCTATGTTTTAGAAGCAATGGGATTTAGCGCGAAAAGAGCTTCTTCTTGTATTCGTATTTCACTTTCTTATCACAATACATTAGAAGAAGTAAATGCTTTCTTAGAAGCGTTGAAAGGAGTTATTAAGACATATGGTTAAATATGATACAGTTTTAATTCGATATGGTGAATTATCTACAAAGGGGAAAAATAGAAAAGATTTTATTACACGTTTATATCACAATATTAAATACGCATTAAGAGATTATCCAAATCTAACATATCAAAAAACACATGATCGTATTTATATTAAATTAACAGATGAAAATACAGATGATATCTCAGAAAAATTAAAACGTGTATTTGGTATTTCTTCATTTTCTTTTACGGAAAAAGTAGATAGTGATATTGAAACAATCAAAGAAACGTGTTTAAGAATCGCAAAAGATTCTAATAAAAAGACTTTTAAAATGATGGCAAAACGTCATGATAAATCATTTCCTATGATTTCTGATGAAATTAATCGTGCCTGTGCTGGTGATATTTTACATAACACAGATTTAACAGTTGATGTACACAATCCAGAATTATTGATTCGTGTAGAAATTCATGAAAAATATACTTATATTACTTCTGATAAGATCAAAGGTGCTGGCGGATACCCAGCTGGTATTAACGGTAAAGTATTGTTGTTATTAAGCGGTGGTATCGATTCGCCTGTTGCGGCATATGAATTAATGAAACGTGGATTATATGTAGAAGCTATTCACTTTGCTTCTCCACCATATACTTCTCAAGCCGCTAGAGATAAAGTATTAAAATTAGCGGAAATGGTAAGTGAATATCAAGGATCTATGAAAGTGCATATTGTTAATTTTACTGATATTCAATTAGAAATTTATAAAGCAGCAGGTGATCCATACGCAATCACTATTATGAGAAGAATGATGTATCGTTTAGCTGAAAGAATCGCAAAAGAGAATCATTGTCTCGCATTAGGCACAGGTGAATCTGTTGGTCAAGTTGCTTCACAAACGTTAGAATCTATTGCGGTTATCAATGAAACAATACAAATTCCGGTATTAAGACCACTTGTATGTTTTGATAAAGTAGAAATTATTGATTTAGCTAGAAAGATTGGAACATACGAAACAAGTATTCTTCCATTTGAGGATTGTTGTACGATTTTTGATCCTAAAAATCCTGTTACACATCCAACAAGTGAAAAGAGTCTACATTATGAATCTTTATTTGATTATGAAACAAAATTAGCTGAAGCAGTTGCTTCACAAGAAGTTGTCACAGTTTATAAAAGAAAGGAAGAGGAAGAATTCCTCTAAGATGATGTATGGCATATCATAATAAAAAAACTGCAGCTGAATTTGAAACAAATTTAACTGATGCAGAAAAATTTAATGAACATGAATTGATGGAAGCTGTGAATGTAACAGTAGTGAAAGTGGAACTAGATGACAAGTATTCAACAAAACAAAAGTTAAATATTTATTCACAATTAACTTCTCTTTCTAACTGTAGTGTGAAAGAACGAAAGAAATACGCAAAAAAAGTTAAGAAAATGCTTTAATTTTGATTGACGAATGTGCGTTGTTCATGTATCATTAGTCTGTTATCAGCCCTCGACAGGAGGTCTGTAACCGCACAAAAAAGGGTTTAAGTACATAAGTCCCCTTAATGGCGCGTCTTATGATAAATGTCAGGAGGTGTAATAAATGTACGCAATTATCGAAACAGGCGGAAAGCAGCTTAAAGTTGAAGCTGGCCAGGAAATCTATGTTGAAAAGTTGGATGTAGAAGCTGGTGAAGAAGTAGTATTTGACAAGGTCGTTCTTGTAAGCAATGAAAGCACAAAGATTGGAACACCATATGTAGAAGGTGCTAAGGTTACTGCTAAGGTTGTTAAACAAGGAAAAGAAAAGAAAATTAGAATCTTCAAGTATAAGGCTAAGAAGGGTTCTACAAGAAGAAGACAAGGTCATAGACAGCCATATACAAAGTTGACTGTTGAAGCTATTGAGGCTTAATTATGATTCGAATTACCGTAAAACGAAATCCAGACATTCTTTCAATTGAAGTGAAAGGACATGCACAAAGTGCTGATTATGGCCATGATTTAGTTTGTGCAATCGTTAGCGGTATTATTACTGGGCTCGCTAATGCATTGAATGAGATGGTTCATGAAGAAAATATTGTTTTAGAAGAAGGTTATGCAAAGATTTATATCTCTGATCCTTGTGATAAAAGTAATACGATTTGTGAAACTGCTCTATACATGTTGAAAACAGCTCAAGAAGTTAACAAAGAATATATAAAAATAATGGAGGTTTAATACTATGAAGTTCACTCTGAATATGCAGTTATTCGCATCCAAAAAGGGTGTATCATCCACAAAGAACGGAAGAGATTCTGCTGGTAGAAGACTTGGTGCTAAGAAAGCTGATGGTCAATATACAAATGCTGGTTCTATCCTTTACAGACAAAGAGGAACAAGAATCATGCCAGGAAAGAACGTTATGCGTGGTGGAGATGATACATTGTTTGCTACAGCTGCAGGTATCGTTAAGTATGAACGTTTAGGCAGAGACAAAACTAAGGTTTCTGTTTATCCTGTAGAAGCGTAAGTTTAAGTGATACTCCTGAATTTTTTTCAGGAGTATTTTTTTCAAGAAAGGAGAAAAACATGATTGATTTTATTAAAATGCATGTAAAAGCTGGCGATGGTGGAAGAGGTATCGTTGCTTGGAGAAGAGAAAAGTTTTATCCAATGGGTGGACCTGCTGGTGGTGATGGCGGAAATGGCGGTTCCGTTTATTTTGCTGTAGATACAAATGAAACAACATTAACGAAGCTTCGTTTCACAAAAACAATTAAAGCTGGAAATGGTTCTCCTGGTTTGATTAAAAAAATGCATGGTAAAAGTGGTGATGATGTTGTAGTTGGTGTGCCACTTGGAACAATGATTCGTAATGCTGATAATGGTGATTTGTTAGCGGATCTTACAAAACCTGGTCAAAAAGTATTGATTGCTCATGGTGGAAAAGGTGGTTTAGGAAATCATCATTTTGCGACTGCGAGAAATGATGCACCAGAATATGCACAACCTGGTGAAATTGGTGAATCTTTAAATATTCAAATTGAATTAAGATTATTAGCGGATGCTGGATTAATTGGTTTTCCTTCCGTTGGAAAATCTACTTTCTTATCAGTTGTTACAAACGCAAGACCTGAAATTGCAGCGTATCCTTTTACTACAATTGAACCTAACATTGGTGTAGTTGATTTAGGAAGTGAAAAAGGTTTTGTTCTTGCTGATATGCCTGGCTTAATTGAAGGTGCAGGTGAAGGCAGAGGTCTAGGACATGAATTTTTAAGACATATTCGTAGATGCCGTGTTTTAATTCACGTTGTTGATATGAGTGGTCAAGCAGGTGATCCTTGTGAATGTTATGATATCATTAATAAAGAACTTGCAACTTATGATGCTGATTTAGAAAAGAAAACACAAATCGTTGTGGCGAATAAAATGGATGATGAATATGCATCTATGTATTTAGATGAGTTCAAAAAGAAATATCCTGATTTAAAAATATTTGAAGTTTCTACATTAGAACATAAAGGTCTAAAACAAGTTCTATATGCTGCAATGGAAGCAATTGATAACGCTAAAGTTGTTGAAGCTGAAAATGCTGCACCAATTGAAGAAACGATTATTTATCGTTATCAACCAAAACGTCCTGATTTCTACATTGAAAAGGATGCTCCAGGTAGATGGAAAGTTGTATCACAAAAGATTGATAATCTTGTTGATACGTACGATTTAGATGATCCTGATCAAGCTTATCAATTAGGCTTACAACTTGATAAAATGGGAGTTGACGCTGCGCTTCGTGAGGCTGGTGCGAAGGATGGAGATCAAGTTATCGTAAATAATTACATTCTTGATTTTAAAGATTAAATAAAATATTAATTATCAATCATTCTATTATGATTGATGGAAAGGATTTCTATGATTGCTTTTATTAAAGGTATCGTTACTTCTTATACAGTTGATAGTGTTGTGATTGATCATGAAGGTATGGGATGGGAAATTGCTTATCCTCACACAGATAAATTATCTTTAAATTCTGAAATTCAAGTTTATACATATTTACATATTTTTGAAGGTGGAATGAATCTTTATGGTTTTGAAACACAACAAGAAAAAGAATTATTTTTAAAATTGATTTCTGTAAAAGGATTAGGCCCTAAAACAGCTATGTCAATGCTTTCTAGGGCAGGATATCAAACAATTATAGATTCTATTTCTACTGGCGATGTTGCATCACTAAAAAAGATGCCTGGAATTGGTGCGAAGAGTGCTTCTCAAATCGTACTGGATTTACAAGGGAAACTAGTTGTTACAGAAACATCTACATCTAAACAAAGTAGTTCTAAATATTCTAAAGAAATCAATGATGCAATTGAAGGATTAAAAAATCTTGGATATAAGCAGTCGGAACTTTCTAACTGCATTCATTATATGGCGGAGAATCCTGGACTTACTGTAGAACAATATATGTCTATGGGTCTACGCTACATGGCGAAAGCTAAATAGGAGTGTATATGGAAAACAACGAACGTTTAATGTCAAATCAAGAAGTTATTGGTGATGATGAAGAAAGTATTCGTCCTAAATCATTGGATGAATATATTGGGCAAGATTCTTTAAAAGAAAATTTAAGAATCTACATTCAAGCAGCACTTGGAAGAAATGAATCATTGGATCATGTTCTTTTATATGGTCCTCCAGGACTTGGTAAAACTACATTATCTTATATTCTTGCTCATGAAATGCATACGAATATTAAAATCGTAACAGGACCAAGTATTTCAAAACCTGGTGATTTAGCGAGTGTATTATCTACTTTAGATGCTGGTGATATTTTGTTTATTGATGAAATACATCGTTTACCTAAAATCGTTGAAGAAGTTTTATATCCTGCGATGGAAGACTTTGAAATGGATGTTATGGTAGGTGGAGAAAATGGACAAGGTGGAAGAAGCGTGCGTCTTCCTTTGCCACCATTTACGCTAGTTGGTGCTACAACACGTGCAGGTGATTTATCATCTCCGTTACGTGATCGTTTCGGTATTATTTCTAAATTAGAATATTACAATGAACAACAATTATCTTCTATCATTGCTAGAAGTGCGAGAGTTTTAAATACAAAGATTGATGAAGATGCAATCATTGAAATCGCAAAACGTTCTAGAGGAACACCTCGTATCGCAAACCGTTTATTACGAAGAATACGTGATTTCGCACAAGTGTTAAATGACGGTGTCATTTCAAAAAAAATCGTAGAAGATGCATTGCTTCGATTACATGTTGATGCATTAGGATTAGATGAAGTAGACATTCGATATCTAAGAGGAATTATTGAAAGATTCCATGGTGGTCCTGTTGGTTTAGATGCTTTAGCCAATTCTATCTCTGAGGAAACAACAACATTAGAAGATGTTTATGAACCTTATTTGATTCAAATTGGTTTTGTAAATCGAACACCTAGAGGAAGAGTTGTTACAGAAAAAGCGTATGAACATTTGGGTATTCACCATAATGAATCATTGTTTTAAACAGAAAGAATTGCTTATATGAGTTATCTCATATAAGCTTTTTTCTATTGACAGACCAAATTTATTTATCTTATCATTTAATAGTCAAAGTGACTATTATGGAAAAGAAAAATGAATTAGGTGAAACTTTAGAGGAGTTTCTAAAAAATTATGATGAAAATCAATATCGTAGACCAAGTAATACTGTTGATATGATTTTGTTTACTGTATCTGAAGGAAAGTTAAAGATACTACTTGTGAAAAGAAAGAATCATCCTTTTATTGGAGATTGGGCAATGCCAGGTGGCTTTGTGAATTTTGATGAAGATATGGAAAAAGCTGTTAGTCGTGAATTAGAAGAGGAAACAAGTATTTCTGAATATACATATTTTCGTCAACTTTATACATTTGGTAATGCAGATAGAGATCCAAGGACGCGTATTATTACTACTGTTTACTTATCCATGACACCTTCATCAAATATTAAAAACACGCATGCGAATGATGATGCAAGCGATGCAGGATGGTTTACAATTTCTAAAAAAACGATATCTACAAATGAAAAAGGTAGAAAGTCAATTGTTTCTTTGGATGAAGAACATAAAGGTATTCATATTGCTTATGAGATTAATGAAACAGCTAAGAGAAATTATGTAGAAAGTAAATCTCAATGGTTATCCGAAAGTAATGCACAACTTGCTTGTGATCATATTAAGGCAATCAATATGGCAATGGATGTAATGAAGCATAGAGTGGCATCTACTGGTATTTTATTTAATCTTTTACCAGATGAATGTACGTTAAGAGAAGTACAAGATGCATATGAAGCAGTCATTGGGCATAAAGTAGATACAGGTAATTTTAGAAGAGATATCAAAAAAATGATGCAAGATACTGGAAAGAAAACAAAAAGAGGTGGTAAACAAGCAGCGCTGTATCGGTTTGATCCGATGTACGATTATTTGGAGGAAAACTTATGAAAAAAGCATTAGTAATTGTAGATGTACAAAATGATTTCGTTGATGGAGCATTGGGAACAAAAGAAGCGATTGAAATAATCCCTTCTGTAGTTGAAGAAATTCAGAAGGATTATGATCAAATTTTTGTGACATATGATACACATGAAGATAACTATTTAGAAACATTAGAAGGTCAATATTTACCAGTAAAGCATTGTATAAAAGATAGCGATGGATGGAAGTTAAACTCTGTAGTGCAAAAAGCATTAGTTAATAAAAAGTATATTTCTGTAGAAAAACCTACATTTGGTTCTTATGCATTAGTACAGTATTTAACTACGTATCAACCAGATGAAATTACACTTGTTGGATTATGTACAGATATTTGTGTTATTTCAAATGCGTTATTGTTACGTGCAGCATTATCTAATACAACAATTAACGTTGTAGAAAAAGCATGTGCTGGTGTTACAATTGAGAAACATAACGCAGCAATTGAAGTGATGAAATCTTGTCAAATCAACATATTATGAAAGAAGGGAAAGATATGTCTAATATTAAAGTAGAACCATATATTGCGGATGAAGATTATGATAATCCAGCGATGGTAACTGATTTTTATGAATTCACAATGGCCAATTGTTTATTTGAACATGGTTTTAAAGATAAAACAATGGTTTTTAATATGTTTTTTCGTAAGAATCCTGATAATCAAGGATACAGTATTTCATGTGGTCAACATGCTCTTGTTAAATTCTTAAAAGAATATCATTTTAATGAGAGAGATTTGATTTATTTAAAAAACAAAGGTATGTCAGATGAATTTCTTGCATATCTCAAAGATTATCGTTGGAAAGGCAGCATGTACGCATTAAAAGAAGGATTAGTTTGTTATCCTCAAGTTCCTATGGTGCGCATTGAATGTGATATGGTAGGTGCTATTTTAATTGAAACATATTTACTACAAACGATGAACTTTCACTCCCTCATCGCAACTAAAGCAACTAAAATCTCTGGTTTATCAACACATACTCCAAGAAATGTAATGGAATTTGGTACTAGACGAGCACAAGGTCAATCTGCTGGAGATAATGGAGCCTATGCAGCTATTTTAGGTGGCTGTATTGGTACAGCGAATTGTTTAGCAGAAATGAAATATGGACCTGATGTAAAAGCTGTTGGTACAATTGCACATTCTTTCATTGAATTCTATGAAGATGAATTTGAAGCATTCAAGGCATACGCAGATACATATCCGGATAATGTATCACTATTATTAGACACATATAATATCTTAGAAAGTGGTTTACCAAACTTAATTAAGATTGATGATTATTTGATTCAAAAATATCCGAATGATCCAAATAAACGTGTGAAAAGCGCAAGAATTGATTCAGGAGATCTTGCACGTGGCTATAAGAAGTTAAGAAAGAGATTAGATGAAGCTGGTAAATCATATGTTAAATTGGTTGCTTCTAATTCATTAGATGAAAATACAATGGCTGATATGGAATTGTATGAAGGTGCACATTTTGATTCCTATGGTGTTGGTGAAAAACTCATTACTTCATCATCATCTCCTGTTTTTGGCGGTGTTTATAAG
>CAVFDO010000049.1:0-16448 GCA_963621095.1 bacterium | reverse complement strand
TGAATATTACCTTCCTTAATATACTATTCACAAGAATTTGAAAAATCCCTCAAAATTCATTCAATTTCAGAAACGTATTTTTCAACTATCGCTGCATCAATACCACCTTGGTAGGCTGTAATTCCATAAGAAAACTCACCATCTGTCCAAGATATGGCAGTGAACTTTTGACCATCACCACGTTCTTTTACTTCTTTGCCATCAATTTCAACTTTGTTGATAACAGAATAAATATTATCATCAGTATTCAAGATATCTTTACCACAATATTTCGCTTTATCAATACGAATGATATCATCACCATTTTCATCTTTAAATGTCACTTCTGAAATTTGATAAGAGAATACTCTATACGAAACATCTGTATAGGTCTCTGTTAATTCTGTAGGCACTTCTAAATCAAATCCTGCAATTCCTTTTGCCTGCAATTTAGAATCTAAATCTGTCCAAACTTGTTCTTGTGATTGTCCAAATGGAGATTGTGAAACAATAATACAAGAATCACTATCTTGTTTTCCTTTTCCAAAAATCATATAAATCACAACAAATACTGCCGCAATCATAAATATCAATTTCATATAATTACTTTTATTTGTTGTCTTCTTTTCTGCTTCTTTATTTTCCATTTACATATACCTCTGTTGTTTTCTATTCTACCAAAAGAAAAGACACAATTCATAACGAACTGTGTACAATTCTTATTGAATGTCATAATCTTCGTATACACCTTGTAAGGCAAGTGTTTGATTCGCAACATTTAAGATATCAGAAATAATTGCGCCAGACTGTGTAAAGAATTTACGTGAAGCTAGAACCATATCACCTTTTACAGCAGTTTCATAACCACTTAATTCCATGATTTCAACAAAAGCTTTTCTTTCTTCTTCCTGATCAAACTTTACTCTATGTTGAATTGTAACTAATACATCTTCTTCATAGCTTGTGTTAAATTCATCATTTTTATTCAAGATTTTTTCAATGAATTCAGGATCAAGATAAGGATATACTGCAGCGATTTCTTGGACATCTTCACTTTTCCCTTCTGCAGAATATGTTTTCACAGATTCTTCCTTAGATTCTTCACCATCATCAATCTTAATAAAATGAATTTCTTCTTCCTTATCTTCATCTTTCTTTTTTAATAAATATAAGGCTGCAGCTGTTCCAACAGTCGCTAACGCAAGCATTCCTGCAGTAAAAATCGATTTACGAGACATATTCGCTCCTCCTATTTGCGTTATTATTGTAACACATTATGAGATTCCAAATACTGCATTATTTCAACTGCATTCGTTGCGGCACCTTTTCTTATTTGATCCCCACAGCACCACAATGTAATTCCATTTTCATTTGTTAGATCCTGACGAATTCTACCAACATAAACGAGGTCTTGGTCACTTGTCATTAATGGTGTTGGTACACCATCATATAAAACATCTCCTTCGAACTTTGAAATTGCTTCTTTTGCTTGAGGTATGGAAACATGTTCTTCTGTCACAAAGGAAGCCGAAATAGAATGAGAACGATATACAGGTACACGCACACATGTACATGTTACGAATAATTCTGGTAAGTGTAATATCTTTCTACCTTCATTCTGCATCTTCATTTCTTCTGTTGTATAACCATTGTCTAAAGTTGTTCCAATATCCGCAATGACATTGTATGCAATCTGTGCAGGAAAAACATTAACAGTAACTTCATCATTCTTTTCAATTGCGTCAATTTGTTGTTTTAATTCTTCAATGCCATGCATACCTGCACCACTTACTGCTTGATATGTGCATGCATGAATCGTTTTGATTTTGGATAATTTAGAAATAGGAGCCAATGCCATTAATGTAATGATTGTAGAACAGTTTGGATTGGCAATCGTTCCATGGTGTTTGAAAGCATCTTCTCCATTAATTTGTGGAATGACAAGTGGTACATCCTCTTCCATACGGAATGCTGAACTATTATCAATGTAAATAGCACCTGCTTTTTCAATCATTGGTCGATAGTCTTTACTTAAACTATTTGATACTGCACCAAGCACATAGTCTAATCCATCAAAACAGCCTTCTTCTACAACTTGTACAGAATATTCTTTTCCTTGAAAAAGATATTTTTTTCCTAACGATCTACTTGAAGCAAAAATTCGCAATTCTTCAACATCTAGTTTTCTTTCTTCCATGCATGCCAACATTTGTTGACCAACAGCGCCTGTAGCACCAACAATTCCTACTTTCATATCTTTTCTTCCTCCAAAACAAACTTATCATAGATTGCTTTGATAGCTTTTTCAAAGTCTTTATCCTCTACACCAATCATAATTGTCAATTCATAAGAAGATTGTGAAATCGTACGAATATTTATATGATTTCTACCAAATTCACTTAATAGCTGTCCAGAAATACCAGAACGTTGTTTCATTTCTCTACCTACTACCGCAATCATCGCTTGATGATCTTCAACACGTAGATCCTCTGGTTTCAACTCTTTTCTTAATTCTCCTAAGATTTCATATAAACAATGGTTGATCAAACTTGTTTGTACAACAATACTATACGTGTCGACTGTTACTGGAACAGCTTCAATTGAAACATTATATTTCTCAAATATTGTTAATAATTTTCTTAAGAATCCAATTTCAGCACTAGAATGAGCTTTCATCAACGAAATGACTGTATAGTTTTTTCTACCAGTGATTCCTGTAATCAAATGAGGCATATCTACTTTATCCATTTCACTACAGTCTTCCATAATCATCGTACCAGGATGAGATGGATCATTTGTATTACGAATATTGATAGGAATATTTTTTTCTTTTACTGGGAAGACAGAATCATCATGTAATACATTCGCTCCCATATAACACATTTCTCTTAATTCAGAATACGTAATTCTAGGAATAGAGATTGAATTTGGAACGATTCTAGGATCAACAACCATAAATCCAGATACGTCAGTCCAGTTTTCATAAACATCCGCATCAATGATATTCGCAATCACTGCACCCGTAATATCAGAACCACCACGGCTCATAACTTTAATTGTTCCATTTGGTAAAGCACCATAAAAACCAGGAACAAGAATCTTATCACTACCTTTTGCGTATCCTTGTAACTTTTCAGTTGTTTTCCGCATGTCTATCGTTCCATCATACTTAAACATGATAACGTCTTGTGCATCCACAAACTGAGCACCTAGATATTCAGCTAATAGTTTTCCTGTTAAATATTCACCACGAGAAACCAAATAATCTTCTGCTTCTCCATGTTTTATGATTTTTTGAATTTGTTCAAATTCTTTATCAAGATCTAATGTTAAATGTAAAGCATCTTTGATACTTTGATATTTATTCACAATTAATTCAAAGATATTTTCATAAGATACCCCATATTTAATATGTGCTTGTATCAAATATAATAAATCTGTTACTTTATGATCTTCATGACTTTCTTTTCCACAAGCAGAAGTTACAATAAATTTCCTTGAGGGATCACTTTCAACAATGTTTTTTACTTTTTCAAACTGTTTTGCGTTCGCTACAGAAGAGCCTCCAAATTTCGCAACCTTGATCATTTTATAACCTCCGCAACAAATACCTCTTTATCTTCAACAGCGTTCATTTTCTTCACTAATTCATTCAACGAGATTTCTTTTGTGATACAAGCAGCTTCCATCTTTTCATCAATCACATCTTCAAACACAGATAAATCATTTGTACGAATGTAATAAACGCCTTTTGTGTCTTCATTATGAATATTCTTTTCTTCCATATGAAGTTCCATACTTTCTTTATGAAGAATATCAATGATATCTTGTACAACTGCGTGTGCTGTTGGCAAAGAACCTGCACCTTGTCCAATATAAACTGCTTTTCCTAATGTTTTAGAGTCAGATTCGATTGCGTTGAAATTCAAAGGTATCGAAGAAAATACGTCATCTGATTTT
This sequence comes from bacterium, assembly GCA_963621095.1. Classification (GTDB taxonomy): domain Bacteria; phylum Bacillota_I; class Bacilli_A; order Erysipelotrichales; family Erysipelotrichaceae; genus Bulleidia. The sequence continues at coordinate 12,509 of CAVFDO010000049.1, read as the reverse complement.
AAGAATGTAGGCATAACACTTGCCTGGATACCTTTTTCTAAAGTTGTTCCTTTTCCAATCATCTTTAATACATAACCATGTTCTCTACAATAATCTAAATCAATTGAATCTACATAACGAATTCCAAACATAGGAATATCTTCTGGTTTTACATATGCGCCAAAAGCTTTCAAACAACTTAATGCCACTTTAAAACGCACATCATATCCATCAATATCATCCGTTGGATCTTTTTCTGCGTAACCTAATTTCTGTGCTTCTTTTAACATTTCATCAAAGTTCTTCTTTTCTAAGAACATACGATTCAAGATATAATTTGTTGTACCATTAAAGATTCCTCTAAATGAATCAATTGCATCAATTCTTTCACAACGCTCTAGATTTGCCATCCATGGAATACCACCACCACAGCTCGCTTCATAATGCAAACTCACATCATTTTCTTCTGAACATGCATGCAAATCTTGAATACATGAGGCAAACATTTTTTTATTAGATGTCACAAAATGTTTTCCATGTTTTATTGCTTCAATTGCATAAGTATGTGCAGGTTCAATTCCACCCATACATTCCACTACCACATCTATTTCAGGATCATTCAAAATAGAAGAAGCATCCGTTGTCATTCTTTCATCTGTAATTTCACTAGTATCTTTTACTAATATTTTTACAACTTCAATTTGTTTTGTGTCGCTTGTTTCACTAGCATCAATAATCTTTCTAACACCACTACCTACAACACCATGTCCTAGTAATCCAACTTTCATGATTTCTTCTCCTCTTTTTATTTTTCTTTTATTTCTAAAATAGCTCCACGATTTGCGGAAGTTACCATTGCTTGATAACGAGCTAAATATCCATCTATATTTCTATTTGATTTTGGTTTCCAATTTTCTTTTCTTTTTTTCAATTCTTCATCATTAACTTGTAATTCCAATTGATGATTTTCAATATCAATCAAAATCATGTCACCTTCTTCAACAAACGCAATTGTTCCACCAACTGCAGCTTCTGGACTAACATGTCCTATTGAAGCACCTCGTGAAGCTCCTGAAAATCTACCATCTGTAATCAAAGCTACGCTAGATCCAAGTCCCATTCCAATGATTGCGGAAGTTGGATTTAACATCTCACGCATTCCAGGCCCTCCTTTTGGTCCTTCATAGCGAATCACAACAACATCACCTTCATGAATTTGTTTTGATAAAATTGCCTGTATTGCATCCTCTTCACAATCAAATACTCTTGCTGGTCCAACGTGTTTCATCATTTCTGGTGCGACTGCACTTTGTTTAACAATCGCAGTATTTGGGGCGAGATTTCCTTTTAATACCGCAATTCCTCCACTTTCCATATATGGATTATCAATTGTTCGAATCACTTCAGGGTTGCGATTTATAACACCTTTTATATTTTCACGCATCGTTTTTCCTGTTACTGTTATACCATCCAAATACAACAAATCTTTCTTCACAAGTTCATTCATCACTGCGTATACACCACCAGCCATATTTAAATCTTCCATATAAGTAGGTCCAGCAGGTGCTAAATGACATAAGTTTGGAGTTCGATTGGAAATCTCATTTGCGATTTCCATATCCAATGATATTCCACATTCATGCGCAATCGCAGGTAGATGCAACATTGTATTTGTTGAACACCCTAATGCCATATCAACTGTCAAAGCATTGATAAATGCTTCTTTTTTCATAATATCGCGTGGTCTAATATCCTTTTCTAAAAGATGCATCACAGCGTATCCTGCTTCTTTCGCTAATCGAATTCTAGAAGAATACACAGCTGGAATCGTTCCATTCCCCTGCAATCCCATACCAATTGCCTCAGTTAAACAATTCATAGAATTGGCTGTATACATTCCAGAACAAGATCCGCAAGTTGGACATACATTCTCTTCATATTCATGTAAATCATCATCTGTGATTTTTCCAGATTGATATTCGCCAACTGCTTCAAACATTGAAGATAAAGAACGTTTTCTTCCATTTACATTTCCCGCAAGCATTGGGCCACCAGAGACAAATACAGTTGGAATATTGATACGTGCAGCTGCCATTAATAATCCAGGTACATTTTTATCGCAATTTGGTATCATTACTAAACCATCAAATTGATGTGCTTTTGCCATACATTCCGTTGAATCCGCAATCAATTCTCTAGAGACGAGCGAATATTTCATTCCACTATGTCCCATCGCAATGCCATCGCATACCGCAATCGCAGGAAACATCACTGGTACACCACCTGCTTCCGCAATTCCTAATTTCACTGCTTCGCATATCTTATCTAGATTCATATGACCAGGAACAATTTCATTATAAGAACAAACAATGCCAATCATCGGCTTTTTCATTTCTTCTTCTGTAAAACCAAGTGCGTGAAAAAGACTACGATGTGGTGCTTGTTGAATTCCTTCTTTAACTTTTGAACTATTCATAAATACCTCCGTATGTACTCATTTCAAAAACACTTGTATTTAAATCTTGAACATAGTATCATAACTCATGATGTATTACAAGGAGGATTTTATGGAATACGTAAGTAGCAGAAATAAAAAAGATATTTTAGAAAGTCATAACGCTGTTATTCATGGTTTAGCGAAGGATGGTGGTCTATATACACCTCAAAATATAGACTTCCATTTTGATATTGAGGAGATGCTTGATTTATCTTATCAACAATTGGCAACAAATATCATTCATGCCTTTTTATCTGATTATTCAATAGATGAAATCCAAAAATGTGTGAATGCGGCATATGATGATAAATTCAATGATTCTCATATTGTACCACTCACAAAAATCAAAGATGGTTTCTTAATGGAACTTTGGCATGGACCAACAAGTGCATTCAAAGATATTGCTCTTACGCTTCTTCCTCATTTATTAACTTCTGCGTATAAGATGGAAAAAAGAAACGATATTATTTCCATCCTCACAGCGACTTCAGGCGATACAGGGAAAGCCGCATTAAGTGGATTTGCGGATGTAGATCATACCGCAATCACAGTCTTCTATCCTGAAGTCGGTGTCTCCGCAATTCAAAAGCGTCAAATGCAGACGAGTATTGGAAATAACGTAGAAGTTATTGCGGTAAAAGGAAACTTTGATGATTGCCAAAGAATGGTAAAAGAAGCAACTCAAAACGAAGAAGTTTTATCTGCTTTAAAAAATGTAACGATATCTTCTGCCAATTCCATCAATGTTGGTAGACTTGTTCCACAAATCGTTTATTACTATTATTCTTATATACAACTTGTTAAAAACAATGAAATCAAATGTGGTGAAAAAGTTAATTTCTCTGTTCCTACAGGAAACTTTGGCGATATTCTTGCAGGTTATCTCGCATATCTAACTGGATTGCCAGTCAATCAATTCATCTGTGCTTCTAATTCTAATAATGTATTAACAGATTTTTTAAGAACTGGTACATATTCTACACATCGTGACTTTGTACCTACAATTTCCCCATCTATGGATATTTTAATTTCTAGTAACTTAGAAAGATTACTATTTATGATGAGCGGAAATGATGATGCTTTTATTAGAGATATCATGCAGGCATTAAAAGAAAAAGGAGAATATACGATTCCTTCTGGACTTCATCAAAAGATATCCTCTATTTTTAAAGGCTATTGGGTAGATGAAGATGCTTGTTCTACAACGATTCATGAATTATATCAAAATGAACATACATTGATTGATCCTCATACTTCTGTTGGATTAGATGCATACCTCCAATACAAAAAAGAAACAAACGATCAAACTAAAACTATCGTATTATCTACTGCTTCTCCATATAAATTCTGTAAAGATGTTTTACAAGCAATCAATCAAGAAAAAGTAGAAGATGATTTTGATGCAATGAATCGATTACATGAAGTTACAAATGTTCCTATTCCTAAGAATCTATCTTGTTTAAAAGAAATGCCAATTCGTTTTACAAGATCCATCAACATTGAAGATGGCATGCATGTCATCGCAAAACGCATGGAGGCTATTTCAAAATGATTACGATTAAAACACCTGCCACTAGCGCAAATGTTGGACCAGGATTTGATTGTTTTGGTTTAGCTTTAAATTTATACAATACATTTGAAGTAGAACTTTCTTCTTCAAATACTTTAGAAAATGTAGAAGAGCGTTTCAACAATGAAGATAACTTATTTTTAAAAGCGTATCAAAGAGGTTGCCAAGCAATTGGAATTCTAGATTCTATCCATGCGATATTTCATACAGAGATTCCTGTATCAAGGGGTTTAGGATCTAGTTCATCTTTGATTGTTGGTGGTTTATATGCCGCAAGTGCTTTGCATAATAACGTACTTTCAAAAGATCAGATTTTCCAACTTGCTTCAGAGTTAGAAGGACATCCTGATAATGTAGCACCATGTATCTATGGTGGATTCACAGCTTCTTTAAATGTAAACGATACATTTCTAACACAATCTATTCCATTAGACTCTAGTTGGAAATATACAATTTTCATTCCTGATTTTGAAGTTTCTACGCAGAAAGCACGTTCTATCCTCCCTGAATCTTATCCAAGAAACATTGTCACAAAGAGCACTTCTCACGCAGCACTTCTATTAGAAGCACTTAGAAATGGAGACCTTTCATTGTTGAAAATCGTTTCCGAAGATTTTATTCATGAGCCATATCGAAAAGAACTCATTCATGAATTTGATACATTAAAATCATATCTACAAGATTTAGGAGCATTCTTAATCAGTGGATCAGGATCTACATGCATTCTAATTTCAAAAGATCAATTAACGAAAGAACAAAAAGAAAAAATTCAATCACTCAAACATCATTGGCAAATCAAAGAATTAGATATTGCGGAAAAAGGGGTAGTAATATCATGAAAAAAGATTTTTTAATTGTATCGAGAAAAATTCTTCCCGATTATTTAGATAAAGTCATTTACGCAAGAAACCTATTAGTAAACCATGAAGCTTCTACAATTACAGAAGCCGTACAACTAGCAGGAATTTCAAGAAACACATTCTATAAATACAAAGATTATGTATATGAAAGTGCAGAAGATACGATTGAAAGAAAAGCAGTACTTTCTTTAATTCTAAAAAATGAAAGTGGTGCTTTATCTTCTGTATTAAAAACACTTTCTGATCTAAATACTTCCATTCTTACAATTTCCCAGGCAATCCCAATTGCTGGTAAGGCAAATGTACTTCTCTCTGTCGATATTTCTGAAATGGGTTGTGAAGTACAAGAAATGGTAACTACATTAAAGAAATTACAGAATGTAAGAAGTGTACATCTAGATGCAATCGAGTAACCCAATTGAATTCAATTGGGTTTTTTATTTTCTTTAAATTTTTGAAGATATTTTGTTACTGTACCTTAAAAGGTACAGTAACTTATATATTCCAATTCTATAATGATGACTATAGGAGGAAACAATATGAAAATAAAATTATTTCATGGTAATGTTTATAGCTACCAAAAAGATGATGGCACAGTCGGAATTGCAATGTATCTTTGCGATACAAATTTAGGAAATAAGATTTGTTTAATACCTATTGAGGATAATGATAATTGTTCAAACATTTTAGAAATTAATTGCTTATCTAAGGTATTATACCCCTCTAAGTTTTTCGAAATAGATTGCAATCAAATTCTTTCTGTTTTACGTATTAAGAAAAAAATTGTTAAAGTAGAATACAAGACATATCTTCAAATATCTGAGGTTATTATCAATCATCTTTTGTCTAAAACATCTAATACATATCAAGTACTTTTACATCAACGTTTTCAGAATATCCAAAAGGAAAACTATATTTTAACTGAAGATTACCACAAGTATCTAACTTGGTTTGATTTCAAAACAAAATTGCAATTTGAAAAAGAGCTAAAAACTCTCCCTGGAATTAAAGAATATTCTATTTATTGGATTGAACTAGGAAGAAATATCGGCTCAGAATTAGAAAAACTACGTCCTGCTCTTATTTTCAAAAAATTATTTTCTAAGAAATCAATAAATGATTCTAGCTTAATCGTTATACCTATATCCTCAAAATTTACATGTCATAAATATAGTTGTAACTATCCTATTATCATCAATAGAAAAATAAACTATGTTAAAGTAAATGATATGAAAAGAATCAGTATCAAACGATTAGCTCGACCATTTTTAGATTCTACTAATCAACCCGTTGTTCTAAGTAATCAAGATATGAATAACATCAAAGAAATCATCAAAAACTATTATGTTGATATGACAATATAACGCAAGAAAGCACTACCTTAGTAGTGCTTTCTTGAACTCCTCCAATTGTACCACCTTATGTGGATTACCGAAGTTATGTATAAATTTTATCATCTTAACTCGCCAATCTCAAGAATTTAATGTGAATTGAAAGTAAATTCTAATTTCCATATAATTTTATTAAACACAGCAGCACGTAGTGAAGATCTAAAATTAAATGCATTATTCGATTTTATTAACGAAGGAAAAGTAACAGATAACTTCACACAAAGATTACAACAAGCAGTAGATGTAGAAAAAGAAAACAAAGAAAGTAGGAAAAATAAAATGACATTAGAAGAAATCATCAAGCACAGAAATGAAATCGTAGCACAACAAGTAAGTGAAGAAAAGGCATTAGAATTCTGTAAGAACATGTTAAAAAAGCATATGGATATTGATACAATCGTTGATTGTACAGGTCTAACAAAAGAGAAAGTTTTAGAAATAAAGAAGTTGTTGAGTTAATTTTATGAATAAGAATACTGTCATTATTACTGGAGCATCCAGTGGTCTAGGAAAAGAATATTTAAATCAATTGTTACTTGATACTTCTATAGATGAATATTGGATCATCGCTAGAAGAAAAGAATTATTAGAAGAACTCGCAAAAAAAGATTCTAGAATTATTTCATTCCCATTAGATTTAACAAATATCAACGATATCCATGCTTACATTCATAAACTAGATGAAGAAAAACCAAATATTCAAATATTAATTAACGCTGCAGGAATGGGTAAAATTGCACGATGTGATGAAATCAAACTACAAGATTCTCAAAAGATAATTGACCTCAACTGCAAAGCTCTTGTCTTACTCACCCAATGTTCTTTACCATTCATGCATAAAAATAGTCGTATCATACAAATCGCAAGTATCGCAGGTTTTCAGCCAATGCCTGGATTTGCCTTATACGCCGCTTCCAAAGCATTCGTACAATCATACGCAAAAGCATTACATTACGAGTTAAAACAAAAAGGAATCAAAGTTACTACAGTATGTCCATATTGGGTAAAAGATACACAATTCATTTCTATTGCCAAAGAATATAAAAATCAAAGTTTTAAAAAACGACCTTTCTCTACAACGAGTAAAAAGATCGTTCAAAAATCATTACAAGATTCTTACAAAAACAAATGGATTTCTACACCAGATCCAGTTAGTACATTTGATCGTATTGTTACACATGTACTGCCAGATACAATCACTGTTCCAATTATGGATTTTGTTAGAAAGCTCTAAAGTTGATACAAAGAATCTAGAATATGTATTCCACAACTTGTTTGGAATACATTTTTTTTGAATTTTAGAATGGCTTCTTTTGTATATTGTGATTCGTCCGCGTTCACCAAAAAATCAGCTTCCAATAAAATTCTATAATCTAAACCATCTACATCTGTATATGTATGATGATGACAAACAAGATAAATAATTCTTTCTTGCATATCTTCATCTAATAGAAATTCTTTTAAGAATTCTCTTAACAATGCTTCACTTTCTTCTTCCTGATGTTTGCCATTTGTGTTTCCATATTTCTTTCTACAGATAGGACAAGCAATATCATGTACAATTGCGGCGTATTCTAAAGTTTGTTGTGTTTTTTCGTCTAAATGTTCACTCAAACCAATCGTTTCCGCATACGCATATACTTTCATAAAATGCGCTACATCATGCGTGTTTCCATCATAGAAATCAATCATCTTTTGTATTATTTTTTCTTTCATGAATTCATCTCACTTTCTATCCATTCCATTAATAAATGTACGATTTTATCTTGTTGGATTTGTGTTAGTTCTACTCCTACGGGAACTTTGTACCACTTATTTAAGCAGCCTCTACAACAACACGCACATGCATGTTGTGCAATAAAGACAGGATGCCCTTTCATAGGAGTTTGTTTCCCATCATTCTTTGGATATGCTGGAGCTAATTTGTTTTTCACAAAATCTCTAGCGTGGCTTTCAATAACATCCATTCCTTTTTCTTTGATATAGATTTTATCTTTTTCTTTTAAGTGAAAAGAGGAACGAAACTTTGATCTAGATAGCTTATACAAAGCTTCTTGTCTAGATTGCATTAGAGCGCAAAGTCTCCTTGATCAAAGATTACAACTTCTTCACCTGTTTCCGTTGTACCAACGATATGCATATCTGATGTTCCAATCATAAAATCAATATGAATCACAGAATCATTAAATGTATATCTAGAATCTTTTGGTTGTTGACCATTTAAACCTCTTCCTAAAGCTAAATGACAAGATGCATTTTCATCAATCAAAGTTGTATAGTATACACGTTTACTCATAGAAATTGGAGAATGATATTCTACCAATGCACATTCACCTAAATAACATGCATTCTCATCCATACGGATCAAAGATTCCAACATTTCTTTACCTTCATTTGCGATTACTTCTACAACTTTTCCATTCTCAAACCTAAAACCAAAATTTTCTACGCTTTTTCCACCAAGAACTAATGGTCTAGAAGCATATACAATTCCGTTTGTCCCAAACTTTTCTGGTGTCGTACAGATTTCTTCTGTTGGAATATTTGGTGTGAATAATACCCCTTCATGTTTTTGATCTAAAGCTTCATGAGAAAACTTAGAATCCGGCGTCAATGTAACAATTAAATCTGTTCCATTTGAAGCTGTATAGTGGAATTTTGTGAAGTGATAAGAATCAATCTTCTTTCCACGTTCATGATTCTTTTGTTGTTTTTCTTCCCATGTCTTTACTACATCGTTGTTTTCATCAATATAACAAAGCTTCAATAATAACTTCCATAGTTCATCTAATCTTTGACTTTCATCAATATCAGACATAATATAGTCAGCCCACTCTTGTGTAGGAATCATCGCTATCAACCATTGACAATGTTTTTCTCTACTTGCCTTACGCATGATATTTCTTACTGCATCTACATGTGCAAATATCGCATTGGCTTTATCTTCCGCAAGTTCTTCCATGAGTTTTGGATTCACACCTTCTAGACGCACATAGCACGCACCTTCATCCAAATATTGTTGATTTTGAAGAACTTCCCATTCTTCTACTTTTCTAACTTCTTCTAAATCACGATATACAGAAGCAACTTTCATATTTGCTTCATCTAAATAATGTACTACAACATTCTTTGCGCCAAGTTTATAACATTCTTCACAAAAGATTGGTGTAAAACTAGCACCTTCGATTGCCGCTTCTACTAAGACTGTTTGTCCCTTTTGTACATTCAATCCTACACGAGCTAGTGTATAGGCATATTTTCTTTTCATTTCTTCTAAGTTCATAGTCACACTCCATTTTTGTTAATATCATACTACTTTCTTAATCATCATTTTTGGAAAATAACTTTTAATAAGTCTTCACCTATCTTTTTACCTCTACAGTTCTCTTTCACAGCTAAAAATCTATTACGCAATACGTTTCTTCTATTTGATATTTCATTTATTTCTTTTTGAAAAAAAAGGAAACAATTTCTTGTTTCACTTCTTCTTATCATAATCATCTAAAAAATGATGTTTTTCTTGATCATCTTTATACGCAATAATTGTTTTCAAACTTACATTTTCAACACTCTTGAATATATTCTGTTCTACATAAGGATTTGTTTTCTTGAGCTCTCTAATTAGATTTTTAACTTCGACTCTCTTTGAACGAGGTCTTGTTAGACAAGCTTCTGAAGAACATGTATCTGTAAACTTACAAGCACATTGAATAAAGTACAAATCATTAAATTTAGCCCACGCTTTAATATCATCTTCATGAATCAAATATAAAGGACGAATAACTTCCATACCTTCAAAATGATTGGAATGTAGTTTAGGCATCATCGTTTGTATTTGTGCACCATACAACATAGACATTACGATTGTTTCAATCACATCATCATAATGATGACCTAAGGCAATCTTATTACATCCAATATTTTTTGCGTAATTATATAAATGACCTCTACGCATTCTTGCGCAAATATAACAAGGATTCTTATCAATATGAAATACATTCTCAAAGATATCTGTTTCAAATATTTCAATTGGAATATTTAATTTTCTTGCATTTTCTTCAATGATTTGACGATTCTCACTAGAATATCCAGGATCCATTACAATATATTTCACTTCAAAAGAAATATCAGAATACTTATGTAATTCTTGGAAGCATTTTGCCATCAACATGGAATCTTTCCCACCAGAAATACATACTGCGATTTTATCGCCTTCTTTGATTAATTCATAATCACGTACAGCTTTTGTGAATCTAGACCAGATTTGTTTGCGATATGTTTTGATAATACTACGTTCTGCGTTTGTTGCGATTTCTTTTGATGCATTTTCTTTCATCTTATCCATGACGATTGAAACATAACCACCATGTAAACTATAAGCATCATATCCTCTATCTCTTAAATCTAAAACAGAAGGAATACTTAATTTACCTCTATCACATACAACAATAATTTTTTTATTCTTATCAAATTCTGTTTGGTAGACTTTTGATTCTTCTAAGGCAATACTTCCTTCAATTGGATTTTTCATGACCTTTTCTTCATCTCGAATATCTACAATTGTATATGTATCTTGATTTAGTTCTTTTAACTGTTCAACTGTAATTTCCATACAGAGTATTTTACATGAAATTCATTAATTGAAAAGAGATTATGCATCTAATACTTCTAGATCTGATGCATCTAATACAACAGATAAAGCATTTACTGTATCTGTAATCCTACCTTGTTTTGTTGTTCCAACCAGAACAACATCAATTGGTTTCTTACTGAGTTCCCACGCAATTAATACATCTGCTTTAGAACAATGATGTTTGGATGCAATTTGATGTAGTTTTTCATTCATTTCTATTTCTTTATCTGAAAGCTTTTGTGATGCGGAACGAATTGTTTTATCATTTTCATTCCTAGATAATCTACCACCAGATAGTACTTTATACGCTGTTAAAGATACATGCATATCTGATAACATCGGAAATAATTCTCTTTCATCTTCTCTTTGAAAAATATTATGTGTATTTTGTAGGGAGATAAATTTTGTCCAGCCATGTTTATCCGCAGTATATTGATACTTTGCAAACTGCCAAGCCTTCATATTTGATGCGCCAACATAACGAACTTTTCCCATCCTCACTAAATCATCCAAAGCTTGCATCGTTTCTTCTACAGGTGTATCCATATCAGGATGATGAACAATATACAAATCAATATAATCTGTACCTAATCTTTCCAATGATTTTTCCACTTCATCAAATATTAGTTTTCTAGATAAACCAAGCGTATTTGGTTTCGCATTTCTATCCATATTGATACCACACTTTGTGGCAATTACTACTTCTTCTCTTTTCGCATATTTCTTTAATGCTTTTCCTAGAAATTCTTCTGATTCTCCATTGGAATAAACATTTGCGGTATCAAAGAAATTTATACCTTGATCTAAACATTCTTTTACGATTTTTTCGCTTGTTTCGTAATCTACGCACCAATCAAACAATTTACCAGGTGTACCAAATCCCATTGTACCTAAACAAATCTTAGATACCTTTAAACCACTATTTCCAAGTCTTACATATTCCATGATTTTTTCTCCCATTCCAATAATTTATCTTTTGAAATTTCTGCACCTTTTATACTTAATCCATCTAAGATTTCTGCACCTTTACACCAGGATGATAAATCTTGTTTGGCATTCGCTAGACCACTACCTTCATGTGACATGATATATCTTACTTTCTTACCACCAAAATCTAGATGTTCTAATTGCGTGGCAAGAGGAAGTGGGTAGTGTCCACACCAGCATGGTCCTACAATATAAATCATTTCATACGCAGAAATATCTTCTAACGTATTTTTTAGCTCTGGTCTTGCGTTCTCTTTTAATTCTTTTACAGATTCACTCACACATTCTTTGTAATCTTCAGAATAATCTTTCTTACGTTTCACTTCAAAACGATCCATATCTTCCGATAACATATCTACAATCTTTTCAACATTTCCTTGTTTCAAATCACAAATAGAACCATTGACATAATTATTCCCTTTTCTAGAAAAATAAATCACTAATTTCTTCATTTAATTGTCCTCCTATAAAAAAGTATAAAGCATTCTTCTTTTATAATTAATCTCAATTTCAAATCAAATCTATAAGGAAAACAAATTAAAGAATTTTTCACGAAAATATCACAACATAAGTCATTTTTTCATTGATTATA